>JANOHH010000486.1:0-2478 GCA_031406395.1 Verrucomicrobiota bacterium
CGGTTCAGCCGACGCTTTGGGTTCGAGATCCAAGATTATGAGGATCACGCTTCCAGCCGGTCTGGCCGCAAGGGGCCGAGGTCAGGGGAATGGCGGTCAGCGGAATAAGCCTCCCGGCTTGGGGTCCATTCCCTTGACCCACATTCCCCTGACCACGCCTCCGGCCGCGTTATGCCTTGGCGTCAAAAAGTCTTCCGCCTGGATTCGGTTAAGATCGCTCAGGTTCGGGTTACACCCCATAGGCACGGCCCCGCCGATCTCGTAATTTAGGGTGGTACAGTAACAATTCACAACCTACTCATAACTATGAAAAAGCTAATCCCGGTAGTTCTCGTCGCCTTTGCCCTCATCGGCTGCGATCAACAGAAAACGGCCATCGACAACAATGCGGACGCCACCAAGGCCGTCATTGATAATAAGAAGGAGGCCGTGGATGTCGCCGCCGCAGCGGACAAGAAGCAGGCCGACGTGGACGCGACGATCGAAAAAGCAAAAATCGAAGCCGACAAAGTCGCGGCTCAAGCGCAATTGGATGCCAACAAGAAGAAGGCCGACGCGCAGGCCGAACTTGAAAAGGCCAAGCTGGACGCGGAGAAGAAGTAAGCGATTGGTTGGCCGCACCGGTGAGTTGACCGGAACGCGGCAGGTGGAAAGTGGCCGTAAGGGGCAGGGACAAGGGATTGAACCTTGCCCCTCCCGCCGAACCGGACCTCATGGTTGAGATCTCCGCACAGCCCCGAACTATGAGCCCGCTGGCGAAGCCCCCGCCGGTCGGGGGTGAGTACAGATGCCCGGGAAAGCCGCCAAGGCGAGGGACAGAACTTCCACATCCATCATGATGCTGGTGGCTTTGGGCGCATGAGTCAGGTTTTCATCTTGTGTCCGCTGGTTTTGTTTTCACACGAGCTCTACGGGGTTGGTGGTTGAGCGAAAAAAAACATTGGCTTGCGGGTTTGGACCCTGCCACAAGGAGGGGGGGTGAAAAATCAAAGCCAACGCAAATCAACGCGGCCAAAGTTCCCGCTCCGCTGGCAACTCTGCAATCCCATTCCCAATGATCTGGCGCCGCAATTAGTGCGCACGCACGCTGTGCAGGAAAAAAGTCGCAGCCTGCTGCCTTGGCGCCATCTGGTCAGTTTGATCTATGCCCAACTAACACACGCCCGGAGTCTCAACAACGTGAGCGACGCCTTGCGGTTGCGCGCGGGGCCGTTGACGGCGATTCACATAATCCATCCAATGGATCGAGTGCGTCAGGAGTTCGCGTGTCAAAGTTGTTCGAGCAACTGGGGCGACGTCCGATCAAACGGGCGGGGAGAAAATGCATCGGGGGGCTGTGTTTCTTGTTCAATCATTTCGAGGCCGTGGGGAGTTGTCCAACTCTGAAGCTGTTTCTTCGGATGCAAGCCACCGTGAGTTGTTTCCTTGGGCCCGGCTACTTCTCGGGCTGACCTCACTGCGGACGCGGGCCGCAGATCATGGGCGGCTTACTGTAAAATGACACCAGCCGCCCGGTTCAAGGGGCGGCTGGATTGTACCGGAGCGGTTGTCGGCACGCGGATTTGGCCTTTGTCTTAATTCCCGAGCCGGACCGTGCCGCGGGCTGCCTACTTGCAGCCGCAATTAGAGCTGGATTCCTTGACCGCTTTTTTGACCGCTTCACGAGTTTCGCCCATGCGTTTCTGGATCCGGCCAATCAGTTCGTCCTCTTTGCCTTCGGCATTTTGTAGATCGCTATCCGTGAGTTTGGCCCATTTCTGTTTCAGCTTGCCTTTGGTAATGTTCCAGTCGCCTTTGATTTCAAGTCTTGTCATGTTTTTTCCGCTCTCAGTTGTTTGTTTTCAAATGACGGCAAAAATATTTGCGCCACCTGTGGGCGGCCAGATACTAGGCCCAAGAGGCAGCTCTTCCTATGGGGTGTAACCCTACTCGCAAATTGAGAGGACGGACGGAAAGTTGCAACCGTTTCGCACGATGACCGTGACCATGAATCCCTGAACTCCCCATCATGCTCGGCACTCAAGCCGCAACGGTCGAGATCGATCATCTGGTTCTCGAAAGCCGCAGCCCGATGACTTCGTGGTAGAGTTTCCCCATATCCTCACTCAGGCCGGCCAGGGCGAGGGCGCTCTCGGACTGCGACTCGCTTTCACCGGCAACTTTTGCCAAGTGCCAGGCATAACTCAGGGCCTGAGCCTGGGTTAACAGCAAGCTCAGCTCGAATGCGTCGCCGGTCTGACCCAGCAATTCCTGCTTCTTGGTGGCCGCAATCGCTTCGCGGGTGGCGGCCTCTCCGGGGGGAAGCCGGAAGTCGTCCAGCCGGAGGGACGGATCGTGCCGGGCAAATTTCTCCAGCAATTTCGCCCCGGCGGCGGCATTGACGGCAATTTTCTTGACCAGCTTTTCGACATCATCCTCTTCGCGCTTGATGAACAGGAGCAGGCCAACATTCTTTTCGTCCGCCAGGAGTTGATGAAG
>JANOHH010000504.1:0-4294 GCA_031406395.1 Verrucomicrobiota bacterium
AATGTCGATCACGGGTGGGCGGGCATAATGCCAGGTTACACCGTGGCGCCGTGCGGCCGGTAGGCCGGGGAGCACCAGTGACTCCATGAAGGGATGCAGCGGATGGATCGTGTAGACATTCACCGCGGTGACTTCAGCCCAGGTGCCGTTCAGACCGCGCAGGCGTTCGGCCATCACCTCACAAACATAGCGTGCCTTTTCGGCAATGGCCTCGGCCGAGGTCTCGCCCCGACGCAGAATGCCGTCATTGACCAGGGTGCCTGCCACCAACTCACCCGCGCCGGCGACGATAAAGGTCTGGCGTTGCAATCCGGCATTCGGACGCACGAAAGCAAAGGCGTGCAGAATGGGCTCCGGGCCCGCCAACGCGATCGGGCAGACGTTGGTTCGCGCGATGGGATTAATGCCATCCAAAAGCACTCCCCACTCCTCCAGCACCGAGCAGTAGCCGCGGTTGAACTCGATGAACCCCGGCAGGGTGAACGGCCTGGGCGAGCGCAATTCCATGGCGCACAGTTCGGCGCGCGGGCGGCCCTGTTCGCGGAGAAAGCGATCCACGAAGTCAAAGCCGTCACGCCACGGCAGTGCGACTGCCAGCGTGACATGCACGATCTCGTGGCCTGGATTTGCAATCACGCCGCACGAATAGGGAGCAATCCCTGGAAGAAAGCGGTAGGAGCCACGGGGATGGGGGACGCGAGGTGTCATGAAGAAGCTTTCATTTCAGAAACAAATCCCAAACCTCGCGCGTGGCGCTTTGCCCGCCGGGCCTTCGATCCAAAGCGTAACCGTAAACTTGCCGCCTTTTTCGTAGCGGTGCTGCGGTTGACGGTCGGTCGAAGTCTGGAGGTCGCCAAAGTCCCATTTCCATGAACTGATCTCGCCCCCGACTCATCGGGGAAAGCGACCGGGCGCGCCGGCCCCTCAGCAGGTGCAGTCAAAGGGGGTGATCCAGAATTCCACCGCCAGCTTGCCGCTCTGGCCGGGGAGCAAGCTATCGCGTTGCGCGGCGTTGGCCTTGGGCAGTTCTTGGTTCCACAGCTGACAGCCCCAGACAATCGCGTAGTCCTTGCCTTCGGCGGGCGTGGAAAGGTGGTAGTTCTGCGCGCGCGCACGGTGCGGCTTTCCTGGGCTCGAAAGCACGACCCGCTTTGAGTTGGTCCCGCAACGGCCGGAGCTTCTCCGACTTTCAATCACGAACGAATGGGGGCTCGGGTTTCCGGCCGCGGATCCAATCGCGAAAGAGCGCGCGGACTCGTTCACACCAGCTTGGCCAGCAATTCGTCGTTCGTCTTGTGCTTCTTAAGCGCGGCCGTGAGCGTTTCCATGGCCTCAATGGGATTCAAGTCCACCATCATGCGCCGGAGTTTGCGGATGGATTCAAGGTTTTTCGGGGCAAATAGCTTTTCCTCCTTGCGCGTACCGCTCTTGGGAATGTCAATCGCAGGATACAAACGGCGATCCGATAGTTTGCGTTCGAGGATCAACTCCATGTTCCCCGTGCCCTTGAATTCCTGGAAGATGAGTTCATCCATGCGCGACCCGGTGTCAATGAGCGCGGTGGCGATAATGGTCAGCGAGCCGCCGTGCTCGATCTTGCGGGCGGAAGCGAACATCTTGCGCGGGATTTCCAGCGCCCGGGCGTCCACGCCGCCGGTCATGGTGCGACCGCTGCCACCGTGTACACTGTTGTAGGCCCGGGCGACGCGGGTCAGGGAGTCCAGCAGCACGAACACGTCCTTGCCGCTCTCCACGATGCGCCGGCAGCGCTCAATCATGAAACGCGAGAGGCGGACGTGGGTTTCCAGATCTTGATCGTTCGAAGACGCCACGACCTCGGCCTTCACGGAGCGCTGGAAATCCGTGACCTCCTCGGGGCGCTCATCAATGAGTAGAACCATTACATGCACATCGGGATGGTTGGTCGTGATGGCGTTGGAAATCTGCTTGAGGATGGTGGTCTTGCCGGTACGCGGCGGGGCAACGATGATGCCGCGCGTGCCTTTGCCGATGGGGGTGACCAGATCGATCACCCGCGTTTCGAGAATGTCCGGACTGGTTTCCAGGCTGAACTTTTCAATCGGGTCGATGCTGGTAAGATTCTCGAAGCGCACGGCCTTCGTGTAATCATCAAACACCATGTCGTTGACCTTTTCCACGGTCTTGAGCTGCGGACTGGTGCCACGATGCGGGGGCTGAGTCGTGCCCACCACGAGACTGCCTTCGCGCAGAAAATTGCGTTTGATGGTGTCGGGCGTGACAAAAATGTCCGACGGTTTGGGATGGAAATGGTTGGCCGGCGTGCGCAGAAAGCCGAAGCCTTTCTCGGAAATCTCAAGATAGCCGGTGCCGTGGTCGTTCCCGGCGGTGGCCGGCGCGGCGACGTTGGCGGCATTGCTGTTTTTACTGCTCATAAAGTGACTGTGTGTTGCGAAGGTTTGGAATCAAGCCCGGATAAAACCCGATATTGAACTTTGAATTGTGAGAAGTCACTGTGTGGCCGACCCATGGAAAAAACCTCGCCTAACACAGCATCAAACCTTCGATCTGCTGTCTGAATACTGGCAATCCAGCTAAAGCGCAACTCTTTTTTCAAGAAATTCGCCGAGGCTGACGTTCGCGCTTGAGTTAAGGAAGCGTGGGGGTCGTGCGATCTCGCACGCCGGTGCGTCACCCGCCCACGGCGGCGCGCGCTTCCGCCGCCAGCGCGGTGCTCAAATACCGCTCCCCTGTCGAGCAGGCTACCGTGACGATCAGTTTGCCCTGGTTCGCCGGCCGTTTGGCAATCTCAATCGCCGCGATCACGTTGGCGCCCGTCGAGATCCCAACCAGCAAACCCTCCTCCTTGGCCAGCCGTCGAGCCATGGCGAAAGCATCGTCGTTGGAAACCTGAACGCACTCCACAATCTGCGGATTGCCCTGCGCATCCTTCAGATGCAGATTCTTCGGGACGAAGCCGGCGCCCGTCCCCTGAATTTTGTGCGGGCCGGGTTTGACCGGCTCGCCCGCGAGCGTTTGCGAAATCACCGGCGAATCTTTCGGCTCGACAGCGATGGCTTTAAAGGACGGTTTCTTGGCCGTGATGAATTCGCAACAACCTGTGATCGTTCCCCCGGTACCAACGGCCGCGATGAAAATATCAATCTTCCCATCCGTGTCTTCCCAGAGTTCGACGGCCGTGGTCTGCCGGTGAATTTCCGGATTGGCCGGGTTTTCAAACTGCTGCGGAATCCACGAATTTGGGGTTTCCTTGGCGAGTTGTTCCGCGCGGGCGATGGCCCCCTTCATCCCTTCCGGTCCGGGCGTAAGGACCAACTTCGCCCCGAGCATTGCGAGCAACGTGCGCCGCTCAACCGACATCGTCTCCGGCATCGTGAGGATGATCTGATAACCCTTGGCGGCCGCGACAAACGCCAGGGCAATGCCCGTGTTGCCGCTGGTCGGCTCGATGATAACCGTGTCCTTCTTGAGAATGCCGCGCTTCTCGGCGTCCTCGATCATCGCCAAACCGATCCGGTCCTTGACGCTACCGAGCGGATTAAAGAATTCGCATTTCAGCAGGATGGTCGCCTCCAAGCCGGCGGTGACTTTGTTCAATTTGACGAGCGGCGTGCGCCCGACGGTTTCCAAAATATTGTTATAGATGCGGCCCATAAAATTCAGGAATAGTTTGAGTTATGTATCTGCGAAGTTTTGGCGGGAAATCAAAACGAGGGCAAGCCTTTTTATGGGGAAGTTCTGCCAGCATCAGGGAAGGCTGGCTTACGTGAGGATTAATCGGCCCCAGACCCAAGGCACCGAGAACCAGAAAGTGTTTGCCGGATCCGCAGCCTTGTCGCCCAACCGCCTCGCATGCGTCAAATCTTTTCAGCAGTGCGGATCACCGCGTTCGCAACCGGAAACCTCCAAACTGCCGATTGTCGAAGGCAGGCAGGACAAGGAAGCAAATTTCGGGGCGGGTCTATTTCCCTTCCCGCTGCGGCGGCATCCCTGCCTTAGCTCGCCCCCTCACGTTACCCACCGACTGCGGCCGGAGGGCCGCCGGCCTTGGTTTGTGACTGGATCAAGTCATGCCTTGGCAACAATAATATTCGCGAGCCAAAGCCAGGTTCGCGACCTTGCCGGGGACGGTGACATCCTCCGCTCGCTGAATGGCAAACGCTGGCGTCTGACAATGAGCAACGCGGGCGAACTCAACATTGGCCGGGCCAAAGGAGTGGTCGTGAAAAAATTGGTCGCGGCTTTTGCTGGCTGGATCGAAGCGCGGATTATCGAGCTGCCGTTGCCTTCAAGG
>JANOHH010000563.1:0-3299 GCA_031406395.1 Verrucomicrobiota bacterium
CTCGAAGTCTATACCGGCCACGGCAGCTACGTTTGCGGCGAGGAAACTTCGTTGCTCCGCTCCATCGAGGGCAAGCGGCCCGAGGTGATGGCGCGTCCGCCTTACCCAACCGAGCGCGGCCTGTTCGACAAACCAACTTTACTCAACAACGTGGAGACCCTCGTTAACGTGCCGTGGATCGTCAAGCACGGCGGCGATGCCTACGCGGCGCTGGGGTTCTCCAAGAGCCGCGGTACCAAGGCGCTCTCGCTTAACTCATTGTTCAACCGTCCCGGCCTCTACGAAGTCGAATTCGGCGTCACGGTGCGGCACATCGTCGAGGAAATCGGCGGCGGACTGCGCGGCGGCGGCAAGCTGCGGGGCGTCATCATTGGCGGGCCAATCATCGGCATGATCCCGCCGCATCTGCTCGACACGCTGCTCGGTTTCGAGGAACTCGCCGCCATCGGCGCCGGCGTCGGCCACGGGGGAGTGGTCGCGTTTGACGAGCATACGTCGATTCCTGCCCTGGTCGAGCACGTGTTCTCGTTCGGCGCCTACGAGTCGTGCGGCAAATGCACACCGTGTCGCAGCGGCAGCGGGCGGATCGAGGAAATTTTCGCCGATGCCCTCGGCGGCGACGCCACGAAGGCGGACTTGCAGGAGTGTCGCGAGCTCGTCACCGCGCTCAAGCTTGCCAGTCTCTGCGGTCACGGCACCGGGCTCGCGCGCTTTGCCGAATCGATCCTGCGCTATTACCCCACGGAGATTGAGCCATGCTTCAAGTAACCATCAACGGTCAGCCGCACCATTTCCCCGAAGGCCTCACGATCAACCAAGCTCTCCGGCAGATAGCCGTAGAGGTGCCGACGCTCTGTCACGACGATCGCATCGAACCCTACGGCTCGTGCCGGCTCTGCACCGTCGAGGTCAAGGGTGTGAACGGGCTCGTGACCGCGTGCAACACGCAACTCCGCGACGGGATGGAAATCCAGACACACTCGCCGACCGTGCAGGGCGTGCGTACGACCTTGCTCGGCCTGCTCGCAAAGGATTATCCCGCCGAAGCGGTCGCGCAGTTTCCGGACAAACAATTCCATCGCTACCTCCGCGAATACGACGTCAAGGCCCGCGGTTCGCGCACGGCGCCGCAACCGGCGGTCCCGTTCATGAAGGACACCACGCATCCCTACATCAACGTGGACATGACGCAGTGCGTGACGTGTTTCCGCTGCGTACGGATTTGCGAGGAGGTGCAGGGGCAATTCGTATGGAAGGCGTGGAATCGCGGCGACCAGACGCGCATCGGGCCCGTGCGCGGCGAGACGTTGCAGGACGGGGGCTGTGTCAGTTGTGGCGCGTGCGTGGACACCTGCCCGTCCGGGGCACTGGAGGATCTCACGTTGCTCAAACGTGGCGTGCCCACGGATTGGACGAAGACTATTTGCTCCTACTGCGGAACGGGCTGTGAGGTGAACGTGGGGACTCGCAACGGCCAGATCACCACCATCCGACCGTCGATGGAAGGCCCGAGCAACCACGGCCACGCGTGTGTGAAGGGCCGCTACGCTTTCGATTACGTCACAGCCAAGGACCGTCCCACTGCGCCGATGATCCGCCGCGACGGCCAGTGGCAGAAGGTCAGTTGGAGCGAAGTGAATCAATTCATCGCCGACAAACTCCGTGAAGCCGCTGCGCAGCATGGCCCTGACAGCATCGGCGTGCTCAGTTCCGCTCGCGGGACGAACGAGGAAAATTACGTAGCGCAGAAATTCGCCCGCGTCGTGGTCGGCACGAACAACATTGATTGCTGCGCACGCGTCTGCCATTCGCCCACCGCCGCCGCGATGAAAATGACGCTTGGCACCGGTGCGGCGACCAACTCGCTCGACGACATCGCCCTCGCGCGCACGATCCTCGTCGCGGGGGTGAATCCCACTGAGGGCCATCCCGTCACCGGTGCGCGCATCAAGCAAGCGGCGCGTCACGGCGCGAAGCTCATCATTGTGGACCCGCGTGAGATAGAGCTGTGCGAATTCGCCACGCTGCACCTTCAACTTCAAGCGGGCACGAACGTCGTTCTCTTCAACGCGATCGGCGCAGCCATAATTGAAGCGGGACTTGTTGACGGGGAATTCATCCGCACGCGCCTCACGGAGTTCAACGAGTATTGCGAATTCATCAAACAATTCGCCCCGGAGAAGGTGGAGAAAGTCTGCGGCGTCACGGCGGCGAAGATCAGGGAAGCTGCGCGCATTTATGCGACGGACAAACCGGCGCTCTCCGTCCACGGCCTCGGCATGACCGAGCATATCCAGGGCACCGAGGGTATCATGGCGCTGGTCAATCTCGCGCTCATCACTGGCAACATCGGCAAGCCCGGCAGCGGCATCAATCCGCTCCGCGGTCAGAATAACGTGCAGGGCGCGCCCCACATGGGCTCCGAACCGAAGCTCCTCGCCGGTTACGTTCCGCTCACGGACGCGCGCGACCGGTTCGAAGCCGCGTGGCATGTGCCGCTCCCGACCAACCCCGGCATCAACATGATCGAGATGATGGAAGCCGCGGACGCCGGAAAACTCAAGGTGCTGTGGGCCATCGGCTACGACATAGTGATGACAAATCCGAACATGCACTTCACGCGGCGCGCGATGGAAAAACTCGACCTCGTCATCGTGCAGGACATTTTCATCAACGAGACCGCGAAGGAATTCGGCGACGTCTTCCTGCCCGCCGCGAGTTCTTTCGAAAAGGACGGCACTTTCATGAACGGCGAGCGCCGCATCCAGCGCGTGCGCCGCGCAGTGATGCCGGAGGGCGAGGCGCGATCCGATTGGGAAATCGTCTGTGCCATCGCCAAACTCATGGGGAAGGGGGAGCACTTCGCCTACCAGTCCGCCGAGGAGATCTGGGACGAAGTCCGCTCACTGTGGCCCGAAGCCGCTGGCATCAGCTACGCGCGCATGGACCAACTCGGCGGCTTGCAATGGCCGTGCCTCAACGAAAACGATCCGGGTACCGGCACGCTGCACACGGACCATTTCACCCACGGCAAGACCACGGCGCTACGCCGCATCGAATACGTCGCGCCGCCGAAACTAACGACCAAGGAGTTTCCGTTCCTCCTCACCACCGGTCGCAATCTTTACCAATACAACGCTGCCACGCAGACCGCGCGCACGCCCAACGACGGCATTCATCCAACGGACTACCTGCAACTCTCGCCGAACGACGCCGCGAGTCTCGGCCTGGCCAACGGCGAAATCGTCCGCCTCCGCAGCGAGCAAGGTTCGGCGGATTTGCCCGCAAAGATCAGCGAC
>JANOHH010000629.1:0-9601 GCA_031406395.1 Verrucomicrobiota bacterium
ACCCCGCGTTATGCAAAGTTTACGAGTCGCTCGGCACGAATTACGAACAACTGCGCCGTCTTAGCGAAATGGTGATCATGATGAACAAAGCGCAGGCAATGTCTTGTTCGTTAAGCCGCAAAGATTGGCCGTTCACGATCAACTCGTATTCGAGTTCGCCCTTCAGCTCGCCGCTTACGCGCAGGTAGTCGTTCATCGCCAGCACCACGATGGCGGTGTCGCGCGTGTTGCTCCACTGCGCACCGCGACGGTTCTTGATCAGCCAGTTCGTGACCGGCTCAATGAGCTTGTTCTGCGGATCAATCGCCAGCAGCGCGCGCAAGGCGAAGGCCGTCGCTTCCACGCCGCCTTCCGACCAGCGCCAGTAAAGGCCGTCTTCACCCCAATGGGCCGTCCCCATCGCGCCCGCGTTGGCTGGGGCCGCGCCGCCGATGAGCACTGAAGCATCCGGACGATCATCGCGCTTCACGCCGTTTTCCAAATTGGCAATAAGCGTCGTGGCTTGGTCAGCTTTGCCGAAATGATGCGCCGACAGAGCGAGCAACGCGCGCGTGTAGGCATTGAGCTTCTCACGGTTCGCCCAAAGGTTCTCGAACGCTTTGGACTGAAACGGCGACATTTTGCTCTTTTGCGCGTTCTGCGCCGCCAGCGCGTGCAACATCCACGCCTGCATGTCAGGATTCTCCTCTGCTTCGATCAGGGTCTTGTCGAGGAAGCTGACTCCACGATCGACCACACCGTCCTTGAGTTTGATGCCGGCATCTTTGGCGAGCGTGAGTCCCCAGACGACGTAAGCGGTCATCCAACGATCGCTCTCCCCTTGCTTCCACCAGCCCCAACCGCCATCACCGTGCTGGAAGTCGTAGAGCCGTTCGAGACCGGCTTTGGTCATGGCCTCCAATTCGGCCAAGTCCTTCTTGCCTTTCGGATGCGTGGCGGCGGCCGAATTCGTTTCTATGCCACCAAAGATGCGACCCATCACTTCTTCGGGTTGCAGGCCAAGGTCACGGAGCGTTTTGGCAGTGATGGCGGCGGGCAGGAAACGGCTCATCGTTTGTTCCGTGCAACCGTAGGGGTAATCAATCAAATACGGCAACGCGTCGAGCATCGTCACCGCCAGGCTCGGCGTGAGTTGCACCGTGAGCGAAGTGGACTCCGGCTTGCGCGCCGGCAAATCGAGTTTCACCGTAAGGTCGTTTCCGCGCACCTTCCCGGATTTGGAAAGAAACTTTTCAATGCCGTGGTCGTAGGCGAGGTAGGTTTTCTCCATCGCATCGGAGTATTTGCCGCCCCGGCCGGTGACTTTCAGTTTCACCGGTCCCGGCTTGCTGACATGAACATACCAATCTTGCCGCGCTTCGCTGTTGGCGGGAACTTCGCGTGGTCCAAGCTCGCCTTTGACCGGCTGCCCGTTCTCGAATAGCCCCGTGACGTCCACCCCAACCGCCTCCAGGCTTAACTGTACCTTTATCGGCTGATCCGTGTTGTTGTTGATCACCGCGGAAATGACGACGTAATCACCGACCACAAAAAATCTCGGCGCCTGCAAGCGAACAAGGAGCGGTTGTTTCGTACGCGTGGTCGCGTCGGCGATACCGAACTGGTTTCCCGCCGAAGCCGCACGCGCCGTGGCTTTCCAGCCGGTGAGGGAGTCCGGGTATTTCACCTTCACCGTGGCCTGGCCGGCTTGGTCTGTGACCACATCGGGCTGCCAGAGAATTGTGGAGCGAAAATCGGTGCGCACTTGAACGGCGGGTTCTTCGCCCGGAGTTGCGGGCGGCTCGCCGGCCTTACCTTCGGCCATCATCGCCATCGCCGGAGCGGGCAAAGCCATGTTGCTCGCCCGGCCAGCCGAGAGTTTTGATAATCCTCTCTGCGCTACAGCACCACCCAACCCACCTTGTCTCTCAGAACGACTCTCCATGTCCATAGCGTCTCCGAGGTAGAGTCTTTCGTCCTTTTTCGCGGCGTAATCGCCCTCCTGCGAACGTGCCCGACTCGGGCGTTGTTCCTTTTCCCGCTCCTCGATCAGCTCTTCCTTCTCGCCCAAGACCAGCTTTGCATAACTTTTCTGGTTCATGGTGCTTTGCGTCTGCACCTGCTGACCGCGCTTCGTGCCGAAGTAGAATTGGCGCGGGTCGCCCGCGTAATCTGATTGAATGTAAAATACCGATTCGTCCACGAGGCTGAACGCGACTTCCGCCGACACGGGTTTGCCTTCGTGATCGCGCGTGGTGACGATGAATTGCCCTTCGTTCTGCGGCTGGTATTGCGGACGGTCCGGCTGCACGTCCACAGTCAGGAAATGTTTCGTCGGCGGCACGATGACTTGTTTGGTGTCCGTGAACATTTGCCGGTCGCTCACCATGACCGCGCTGAGAAAAACGTTGGGCACGTATTTCTCGTCCACGAACAAGTCCAGCAATTTCACCGTGCCGGTCATGTGAACGAGACGATAGTGATAAAGGTCTTCACCCTCGACCGTGAACAACACGTAGCGGTCAGCCGAATTGGCGACGAGCATCACGGACGTTTCCCCACCGGCGCGGAACGTGTCCTTGTCCGCGATGATCTCCACGCCTCCGTGGCGATAACCCAGCTCGGTCGTCTTGCCGCTGGCGACCCAGATCGTGGTTTCGGCGCGGATCGGCTGCGGCGGACGTTTGGGAACGATGTCTTCGCTCAACCAAGCCAAGCGATAGTAACCATCGCGCTCCGGCGTGAAGGAGATTTCCGCCATTCCGTTCGTATCCGTCTTGAGGGTGCTCGTGAGAATATCGTCGTGTTCGTAGCCACGGAACTTGAGCCGCCAACCCTTTTGGTCGGGCCGCTCCGGCGCGGGCGGCCAGATCTTGTTGTTCGCCTGCATCGCCTTGAGTTCGTCGCCTTTCACTTCGGTGCCATCGGGCTTGATCCAGATTTCGTACCAATAATCCCGCGTGACCTTGACCGTGCCTTCGGTCTGGACCGGCTGTTCATTGGCGTCAAGCACCTTGAAATCGACGCGCGCCTTGTCCTGCGGGCGATACAGATTGTGTTCCGCCTGCGGATATACGTAGTAACGCTGCCGCGTGACGCGCACGTTGCCGCTGCCGACAATCTCGCGCCGGCTCGCATCGGTCACGCGTGCCTCGACGCGATACTCGAAATCCTGCCCGGCGTTGGCGGGCGTATCAAACGTGAGCGTGGCCTTGCCCGTGGCGTCGGTCTTGAGGGTCTCGCGTTTCACAATCTGCCCGCCACCGTAACCACGACCGTAGCGTGATTGGTTGCTGTCCATGTCCTCGTAAAACCAGGCGAATTCGCGTGGCCGGTGCCAGGATTGCCAATACGGATTCTGATTCACGATCACCTCAACGCTCGCATTCGCCACCGGCCCGCCGAAGTAATAATCCGCCTGAATCACCACCTCGACTTTTTCGCCCACGCGAAACGCCTTGCGCTGCCCGTTTTCCTCCGGCGTCTTCACACTGACTTTGAATTCGGGCAGTTTGTATTCCTCGAGGCGAAACAGCGTCGCGTCGCCGATGCCGTGTTTGCGGCCTTCGTCCCAGAACTGCACGCGATACTCGCCGAGCGGCATGGCCTCGGTGAGTTCGAGCGAACCCCACGCGCTGCCAAACGCGTTCAGTTTGGCTTTGTCCGCCTTCACCTTTGTGCCGCGCGGGTCGAGGATTTCAAATTCGACGGTCGCATCACTCGGCGTGGAATAGACCGAACCGTTGTAACGCCGCGCAATGAATTTCCAATTTACGGTTTCCTTGGGCCGATACGCCGGTCGGTCGGTGAAGGCGTAAATCTTCCACGCCTCGGACCCACCGCGATTCCAATAGCTGTTACCTGCGCTGAACGCCTGACGATCCTTCGTGATGGCGCTGGCGAACAGTTCGAGGTTGTTGTGCTGCCGGGTGTCCAGATCGAAGACGGCGATGCCGTCCGCGCCTGTTTCCTTCGACAGCTCGCGCGTGCGCAACTGGCCGTCGTGCCAGCGCTCCCAAAGTTTCACTTTACCATTGGCGAGCGGCGAGCCGTCCAGCGCGTTGCAGAAGTAAACCAGCGCCTGTTGACCGGAAGTTTTCAAGACCAGCGTGGCATCGGTGACGAGGATCAGCTCGCGCGCCCGCTTGTCGCCGGCTTTGGCTTCCAGCACGTAAGCGCCGGGCTTGAGTTTCGGGTCGAGGCGGAGCGATTCACCGCCAGGTTTATAGTCACCCCTGGCTTTCGGATCGAAAGTCCACGACTTCATTTTCTCCAACGCGCCGACATTGATGGAGGCCAGCCAGTTTTCGCGCTGCTCACCGAGTTTCACGTCGCGATTCAGTTCGACCGGATAGAGCGACAATTCGACCTGCTTCACGTTCCGCCAGTTCAAAGCATACTGAATCTCAGAGTCCGGTAGAAAAATATTGCCGACGCTCACGCCGAGCTGCGATTCGGTGATGTTTTTGATCTGCTGCTGCGCCTGCTCCCAATAACGCGTCTCGCCCTTGGCGAACTCCGTCACCAGCCGGCGGAACAATTCGAGCGCCTTCGAGTAATCCGGCTCTTGCCGCCAGTTGCCGTCTGCCAGCGGCACGGCGCGGCCCTGACCCGCCATCCACTCGGCGTAATTGTAGAGGGCATCGTCATACCAATCCGTCGCCTTGCCGGACTTGAGCGCGCCCTCGAATTCCTCCGGCACCCGGGCGCGCCGATCCCAATCCCCACCTTGATTGCGAACGGTCATGGCGATGAGGAAATGCGCGTGAGCCCGGTCGTTTTCGGACTTGGCGATCTGCAGCGTGTTGTCGAGGACCTCCAGTGGAACGTAGTTTCCCCAATAACCGTATTGGTACTCGCGCTGCACCCCGGGCGGCTTGGCCATGCGCCAGACCAGATCGAGGTAACGTTCGCGGGCCAGATCGAGATTCCGCGCACCAGCCCACCAATCCAGCGCCGACTGATAGTACGGCCAAGCGGCACCCCAGTTCTGCTGGTCGCGTCGCGTCCAGTGAAAATCGCCGAGCGATTCCTGCACCTCGACCCAGACGCGATCCTTCTCCTCCTCCCGCTTCACATCGCGCACAAGCTTTTCCAACTCCTCACGGGCTTGATCCAGTTTGGTGGTGTCGGCGGTTTGCGTGGCGGCCTGCGCACGCCATTGACTGTCGGCTAAACGAAATTCCACCCACCGTGATTCGGCGGGTGGCAGATTCGTGACGTTGGCGCGGGCATACACCTCGCGGGCTTTGGCGAAGGACTTGTCGGCGTAGAACTTCTCCGCCTCGGTCTTGAGGGACTCATACGCCGGCGACAACGCGGCCGTTAGATTGCCAGCCAGCAGCCCAATTAGGGCGAAGATCAAGCGTGTTGTCATAATTACATTCAGTTGGACAAACAAAGGGCAAAAATGCTCCGACGAGAAGTGGGTGGCGAGACAATTCACTTCGCCGGAATGGGTTGCTGAATGCGATTGGTTTGTGGCGGGATCGCAATCTTCCCCATGATCATCGGCAGGCAATTTTGGGGCGGACAATTCGTCGCCGCCGGGTGTAACACGGCAAGATCGCCCAGCCGCACCGGGGCCACACTCACCTCGCCCATCAGCCGGGTCGGATCGCTTTTGACCGCGGCGGGTTTATTCTTCTCCTGCGCCCGACCAGTTATGCGAACGCCCAGGATCACCAGCACCGTGGCAAATACCACCCCACCCCAGCGCAGCAGACGATTCCGTCGCCGCCGCTGGCCTGTCGGGCAATCTGCTGTGATCATTCGCCCGTCCGGTCGCTGATAAAATCGCCCACAAAGCTTCCCCTCCTTTTCCCGAATCAACGTCTCGATCTGCGTTCGCGTCATGGCCGACAGGTTGAAAACGTGCTTGCGGCACTGGCCGCAGAACCGCGCCCGCTCGTCCCCGGCCATGTCTTCCCACCGGGCGTTGCAGGGCGAAGCCACCCGGATATTATCCAAATCAACTTTCATATTCATCGCTGCGGGATTGGACGGGGATGGGTTGCAAATACTCCCAGTCTTGAGGCAAAGCACGGAGATTTCGCAATGGTGCGTGCGTTTTGCTGCAAAATGCGGGCTTGCTTTCGCGTAGCCGTTGCCTAGTCTCCAGCCTCCCCAATAAGGGGTTAACAACGGCAACCGACAACCAAAACGATTTATGGCAGTAACCGCAAACGATCTTCGCCGCGGTCAGGCGATCAACTACAACGGCGACATCTCCGTGGTGCTCGATGTCCAGCATCGCACCCCCGGCAATCTCCGGGCCTTCGTGCAAGCCACGCTCCGCAGCATCCGCACCAGCAAGTCCTCCGATGTGCGCTTCAGCTCCACCGAAAAGGTGGAAACGGTGCCGATGATGACGACGAAAATGGAATTCAGCTACAAAGACGGACTGGATTTTGTCTTCACCGATCCGGAAAACTTTGAAACAGTCACCCTCACTCCCGAACTCGTCGGCGAGGCGAAGAATTACCTCGTTGAGAATGGTCTGGTAAATGTGACTTTCGTGGATGAAAAAGCCGTGACGGTCGAGATCCCTCCGAGTGTCATTCTTACCGTGACGGATGCGCCTGAAGGCATTCGCGGCGATTCCGCAAACAACGTGCAGAAAGCTGTCACGATTGAGACCGGCATCACCGTGCAAGCCCCGCTGTTCATCAAAACTGGCGAGAAGATCAAGATTGATACGCGTACCGGCAAATACATGGAACGGGCGTAAACCAGTCCTGAGCCTAAAGTCTTGAGTCTAAAGTCAAGCAGCCCGCCGTGCGCGGGCTTTTTTTCTTGCGCCCGAACTTTCCGCCTGCGTTAGTTTTCGGACTTCGAGCTTCTTTCGGGTTTCTTTGAGGCGAATCCGTGGTTTAGTTTTGAAAATATGACGGCGCGACGGGTCATCGTGGTGGGCGGCGGGGCGGCGGGCTTTTTTGCCGCCATCACCTGCGCCGAAGCGGCGCCGGGCGTCGGGGTGACGGTGCTGGAGCGCTCGCCCCAGTTTCTCACCAAGGTGCGCATCTCCGGCGGGGGCCGCTGCAACGTCACCCACGCGTGCTTCGACCCGCGCGAATTCACCACCCGCTACCCCCGGGGCGATAAGGAATTGATCGGCCCTTTCCAGAAATTTTCGGCGGCGGACACCGTGGCCTGGTTCGCCGCGCGCGGCGTCCGACTCAAGACTGAGAGCGACGGACGCATGTTCCCGACCACGGATTCATCGCAGACGATCATCGATTGTCTGCTACGCGCGGCCCAGGCGTCGAAGGTAAAGCTGGTAGCCAACTGCGGCGTGGATCGAGTGGCTCGGGTCGCGAATGGTTTTGAACTCGCGTTGACCCCGGCGCGTCGGATTCTGATTCAACACGGATCGGGTGATCCGCCGCCGCTGGCTGAGTCCGGGGTCGGCGCTTCGCTTTTTTGCGATCGTTTGATGCTCGCGACCGGCGGATGTCGCGCGGCGGTGGCGGGACAGCTTGCGGTTTCCCTTGGGCACACCCTGGTCGCGCCCGTGCCGTCATTATTCACGTTTCACATTCCCGCGCCCTGGTTGCATGCGCTGGCGGGAGTGTCACTCGTGGACGTCGAGGTGTCGGTGCCGGCTGCCAGTTTGAATGCGCGGGGGCCGGTGCTCGTGACGCATTGGGGCTTGAGCGGCCCGGCGGTGCTGCGGTTGTCGGCCTGGGGCGCGCGGAAATTGCACGCGCTGGACTACCACTTTCCGTTGCTCGTGAACTGGCTGCCGATGCTTTCCGTGGATGCGATCGCACGGGAGATTCAGTCGCGGCGCCAAACTCAAGGAGCAAAGCTCGTGGTCAACGCCCCCCTGGCGCCACTGACAGCGCGGCTATGGGAGACCCTGGCGTTAAAGGCGGGCATCGAACGCGACACCCGCTGGTCGGCACTCACGCGAGCGCAGCAACATCAGCTCGGACAACAACTCGCACGGACGGAGCTCGCCGTGACCGGAAAAAGTCTGAACAAGGAAGAGTTTGTGACCTGCGGCGGCGTGCGGTTGGCGGAGGTGAATTTCAAAACGATGGCGAGTCGCGTCTGTCCCGGGTTGCACTTCGCCGGCGAGTTGCTGGATCTGGATGGCATCACCGGCGGTTTCAACTTTCAAGCCGCGTGGACCACCGGTTGGATCGCCGGCCGCGCAATGGCTGCGGGGTGATTCTACATTGGCTTTTGCGCGGTCATGGCCCCGCGATCTGCGGCCGTAGTGAAGAACTGGAACTCACGGAAGCCGGCTTCAGCTAGAAACCCCTCATACTCAGCGGTGGAGTAACACTTTCCCTGGGTCGAATGCATCAGCAACGCCGAGTAAGCAGCCACGGGCAATGGCCCCGCTTTGTCGGCGTGGATGAACGCGTCGTGAATAATCAACACGCCGCCGGGCTTCAGCGCCGCGAACGAAACCGCGACCAGCCGCCGCACCTCCGGCACTCCCCAGTCGTGCAACACGTTCGAATAAAGGTGGACGTCACAATCACGCGGCAAAGGTTCGTTAAACATATCGCCCGCCCGCACGGCGATGCGATCGGTGAAGCCGCGCTCCGCGATGTGCTTCACCGCGATTTGGTCCACGGGCCGTTGGTCAAAAACCGTCGCGTGCAAGTGGGGGTGATGCGCCACCAGCGAGCAGGCATAGATGCCGGAGCCGCCGCCGATATCGAGCAACCGCGTGCGTCCGCGCAAGTCGAGGCGCGTCGCCAACGCCTGACCCAGATAAAGGCCCCGGCAATCCATCGCCGCCGTGAAGGAATTCGCGAACGCCTCGGTCGCCATCGCCTGGTGCCAATCCAGCGCGTCCTTGGCACTGCCCCAATTGGCCGGCTGGTCAGTCTTGAGCACCGCCAGGAAATCCTTGGTGATCGGGCGATCTTTCAGCGAGGCGTAATACGGTGCCAGATTCCACGGCGAATTCTGGGTGAGATGTTCCTTACCCAAATCGGTGATATGGAAAGTGCCGCCCCGCGATACAATGAAACCATTCGCCGTGAACAGGGTCAGCATGACATCTGTCGGTCTGGCCGTCGTGCCGAAGTGCGCGCAGATGGCCGCGGGGTCAGAAGGATTTCTCGATAACCAGGTGAAGAAATCCAAGTGAACGACCGCCGCGGTCAGCAGGTCCACCGCATACATTCCGTCGCGGTAGCGATAGATTTCCAGCGGGTTGGTTTTAGGAGTCAACGTTAGAGCGGAAGGCATCATCACTGGCGAGCATGGAACAGGCTGGCTGGAAGGGAAATCAAAAATTGGCTGCGACCCCGGCGCGCGGCCGGCCAACGCGAAAGCTTTCGAGAAAACACCGCCTCTCACCCTGCCCGGCGGGCGACCACTTCCACCACCGCCTGGTTCTTGGCAATCATGTTGGCCGGCAGAATGCCGCGCCAGTTCACGCCGGGATAAATGATCCCACCCCGGCCAATGATACTGCCGGGATTCAACACCGCATTGGAGCCAATCTCCGCGCCATCCCCCAGCAACGCCCCGAATTTGCGCAGGCCGGTATCGAACGGCTGGCCGTTCATTTCCACCGTCACGCTGCCGGAAAAGGATTTGACGTTGGACAAGATCACACCGGCGCCGAGGTGCGCCTTGTAGCCGAGGATGGAGT
>JANOHH010000633.1:0-5396 GCA_031406395.1 Verrucomicrobiota bacterium
CGCGACACCAATGCGCCGCTCACCCGGAGATTTTATCGCGCCGTCACCCCGTAAGGTATTGCCCGCGGACGCGACCAACCCAGATGACAACGCCCGCTTCTGCCCTCAACCACCCGCGTCCCCCTGAGATGGATTCGTCCGGCGCCGTCTCCGAACCGGTCTTGCTGCTCATCGCAGACATCAGCGGCTACACGCGCTACATGACCGCCAATGCCAAGACGCTCGCCCACAGCCAGACGCTCATCACCGAACTCTTCAACACCCTCCTCCAGCAAATCGAATTACCCCTCGAAGTCGTGGAACTGGAAGGCGATGCGGTCTTTATGGTTTGTCGAAAACTTAACCACTCGCCGTGGTCGGAAAGCAAGCGCCTCGTCGGGGACAAACTGTTGGCCTGTTTTCGATCGTTCCGCGAGAAGATTGTCGAGTTGAGCCGTTCCACCACCTGCGCTTGTCATGCCTGCGCGCACATTGAAACCCTTCGGTTGAAGATTATCATCCATAGCGGCGAAGCGGTTTTCTATCGGGTCTTGAATTTCGTCAAACCGGCCGGCGCGGACGTGATTCTCGTGCATCGTCTGCTGAAGAATTCCGTGGCTGCGCGCGAATATCTGTTACTGACCGAAGCTGCCCGGCAGGAACTGCAATTTCCCGAAGCAATGGTATTCAAATCCAGCTCCGAAACGTACGAGAACTTTGGCTGCATCAAAACCGAGTTTCATGATCTTGCTCTTGACGCTTCGCCAACCCCCGCGGCCGGTGGGAAAAATTTCGGCGCCCGCTATCGCGAATCCATGCGGCTGTATCTGAAACTGTGGTTCGGGCCGTTTTGGGGCCGCGCAAAATTTCGGAATTTGCCGGTTAATTCCAGCCGTCCGGTCCAAGTGGGGTTTGCCTTGCTGACCGCCGTTCTGACGCCAATCATGCTACCTGTCGCGGCCGTGCTGTTAGTTTTTCACGCGCTGAAATCGGCCCGATGAAAAATCTGAAGCCGCGCATGGCTTGGCGCTCCGATCCAAACCAGCAGGCGATCTCAAGCGGGCGGTTGCTGGCGGCTGGTTTCTCCGCCCAACGAATCGGAAGACGGTTGGTCAGGACAATCGAGGCCGAAGTTCCGAGCCGTGATGACTCGTCTTTTTTTGAGAATAATCCAGCACAGGCGCGCATCGTCACGAATACGCGCAGAAAAATTGCGAGTCCGATCAACCGGAAAATCCGCGGGCCCGGCCTTCGGCTTGAAGGTGATTCCTCGGTCGGCCCATTGCATCCAAAAATCCAACTTCGCCAGCCTGATTTGAGCTTGAATAGGCTTGAACCGAGGAGCGGTCAAAAGCAAATTCCTATCCGTAACCTGACATGCCAAAAAAAATCTTGATGATGACCGCCTGGTTGGTGGCACTGGCATTGCCCTCGCTCCCGGCGGCGGAATTCTTTGTCGCTACCAACGGGAGCGATAGCAATCCTGGCACCCGAGAAAAAGCTTTCGCAACGCCCGCACGGGCAGTGGCGGCCGTCCGTTCACTGATCGCGGGCGGCTTGCAGGATGATGTCCGCGTAATTTTCCGTGCGGGAACATACGCGCTGGCGGCGCCGTTGGTCTTCAGCCCGGTCGATTCGGGCACGGCAGAGCATTCGGTCACTTACACCACGAACCCCGACGAGCGGGTTGTGATCAGCGGGGGACGCCCCATCACCAACTGGAAACTGGCCGAAGGACGCACTTGGACGACGGATCTGGCCGAAGTGAAGGCGGGCCGATGGTTCTTCCGGCAACTCGTGGTGAACGATCGCCGCGCGGTGCGCGCCCGCTGGCCAAACGAGGATGGCGTGCTCCATCTGGCCACCGTGGGCGACGGCGTCAAGTCGTTCACGTTTGACCGCCCATTACCGGCGAACAATCTCGGCGGACAGGACGCCGAGCTGGTCGTTTATGAGAACTGGTCCGTCTCCCGCGCCAGCGTCACGTCGTCGGATAGGAAAAAGCTCGTGACCGCCAGTCCCGTCGGGTGGATCGGCCACGGCGACGCGACGACGGCCAGCCCCGGCAAGCCGGCGTTCATCGAGCACACGCGCACCGGCCTCGACCAGCCGGGCGAGTGGTTTCTCGACCGTGCCAGCGGCACGCTCACCTATCTGGCAGCGACGGGCGAAGATCCGGCGAAGGCAGTCGCCGTCGCACCGGTCCTGACGCAATTGGTGAAGATTGCGGGGACGAAGGAGAAACCCGTCCGCAACCTCCGCTTTGAAGGTTTAGCGTTCGAGCACACGGATTTTCCGCTGCCCGCCTTTGGCTACTCGGAGATTCAGGCGGCGCATTATGGAACGAGCATGCCGGCGCCGACCTTCGTCCAACCCGTAGCCATCGAGTGCGCCTTTGCCGAAGGAATCCGCTTTGTCGATTGCCGTCTGGCGCACCTGAATAATTCCGGAATCGGTTTCGGCCCCGGTTGTCGCAGCAACGCGGTGGTGGGTTGCCGGATCGAGGACATCGGCGGCAACGGTGTGATGATCGGCTGGCGCGGGACGGGCAAACTGAAGGACGGGGCGGAGGGATTGCTCGACGCGGATTGGGCGGACCCCGCCGATGCGCCAGTCGGCAATGAGGTGGCCAACTGCGTGCTCCAACGCTGCGGTGCGGACAGTCGTGGTGCGGTGGGAATCTTTGTCGCGTTTTCCGCAGACACGCGCGTGATCCATAATGTCATCCGCAATCTCCCCTACTCCGGCATGTCCATCGGCTACCGCTGGAGCACAGCGCCTACGTCCCAAGTCCGTTGTCTGGTAGCCGATAATCACATCTACGATGTGATGCAGAAACTCGCGGATGGCGGCGGAATTTACACGCTAGGTTTCCAGCCGGGGACGGTGCTGCGCGGGAATCTTATCCACGATGTCCACCGCAGCGCCTACGCCCACGGTGGCGCGCCGAACAACGGCTTCTTCATCGACGAGGGGAGCAAGGGCTTTCTCTTTGAATCGAACGTAGTGCATGCGACCGCCGGTGAAGCCGTCCGGTTCAACCAAACCCAGCGCGAGTGGCATACTTGGAAAGCCAACTCGTTTGGCGCCGACGCCACGCCCGCCATCATCGCCCAAGCCGGGAAGAACGCGGGCTTGGAGCCAGCCTTCCGAAAATTACTTGTGGATGCGAGTGAATCGAAGCAGCCGTGACGCGCGCCGCTTACTCACACAAAAACTGAGAAGCGCTTCCACCGTGTCAGCGAGTGGAGGCTCGGTTTGCTCAACCTCCGAAGCAATCGCGGGCTAAACCAGTGGTGGATCCGGCTTTCCTCGGAGCGTGAGTCGGCGCCCCGAACGAAACTTCGTAGTTCCACGGCTACAATTCGTAGTTAAACGATAAGTCGTAGCCGCATTCAAACTGGAATTTTGGTGATTTGACTTGGTTTTTCATGGTTTTGCGCGGAAGAGCAGTTGGCACATGTCTTGTGATAGGGGTGTTTGTCGGCAGAGAACTCGCCGACTGCGAAGCAGACAACAACAACACATACAAACAAGAAACAACGCCATGAAGCCACTGACCTTGACCCAAACGACTTTCGACTCAACCATCACCACCACCAGCGCCCCGGTACTCGTGGACTTTTGGGCGGAGTGGTGCGGCCCATGCAAGATGCTCGCCCCGGTGCTCGAGGAAATTGCAACCGAGCAAGCGGACCAATCGGTGATCGCGAAGGTGAACATTGATGAGTCGCCTGAACTCGCCGCACGCTTCCGGATCACGTCCATTCCCACTCTGATCGTTTTTAAGGGCGGGCAACCAGTCCGAACGCTCAGCGGCGTTCAGTCACGTCGGGAAATTTCCCGCACCCTCGCCGCCTTTCAAACCGCTTGATTCAACCAACAGCATAACAAAGCATCACTCACCATGAACACCATCGCTGCTCCTGATCTCACTCAACGTCCACCCCGTAGTCCGCGCGTCCGCCTAGGCGGTTACGCCATGCTACCGCGCGTGCTCGACAAGGCCCGTGCCTCCCTCAGCGGTAAGGCGGGCGACTACAAATACGGCAACCCGATGGACCAACACTTCTTCGGCTTTGCCGGCATCGCACAGGATGCGCTGCTCGAACAGGTGAAGACCGGCGCGAGCGATTGGGACATTCTGCTCTGGGTCAACGCCCAAGCGAACCCTAGGCGCGCGCCCCATGAAGTCCGCGCTTGGTCCGCGTATCTGGAGACGATGCCGGTCGGTGAAGCCGAGGATTTGGAATGGTTCGCCGCGCAGGCGCGCCGCCTCAACCCCGCGCGGACCGATCTGCAAACGATCATGGACTATCTCGACGCTGACGACCACGTCAGTTACGGTGGGCAGGCGTAAGTTCTTCGCCAACATTCAACCCGCGCAGATCATGGCTCTAAAATTTCTCACCACCACCATCACGCCGTCCGTCCGCGCGGCACAGGCGCACTACTATGGCAACAGCCGGCAACTGCCACCCGCGCCCGGCAACGACCAGCTTACCGCCGAGGAAACCGATTTTCTCACGGCGCGCGACAGTTTCTACATGGCCACGATCACGGAGGATGCCTGGCCCTACGTGCAGCATCGCGGTGGGCCGCCGGGCTTTCTGAAAGTGCTCGGACCAAACCAGCTTGGCTTCGCCGACTTCGGCGGGAATCGGCAGATGATTTCAACCGGCAACCTCGCCGTCAGCGACCGCGTCGCGCTGTTCTTCATGGACTACCCGCGCAAGGAGCGATTGAAACTGCTCGGCCACGTCCGCGTCCTCGATGCCCGCGAACATCCGCAGTTGGCGGACCAGCTCTCCCCCACGCCCGCACTCCGAGGCAGCGTCGAGCGCCTATTCCTAATCGATGTGATGGCGTTCGATTGGAACTGTCCCAAATACATCACTCCCCGTTTCACCGAAGCCGAAGTGGCAGCCGCCGTCACTCCGCTCCACCAACGCATCGCCGAACTCGAAGCCCAATTGAAATCCAGGAGCTAACATGAACCCGCGCCCACCGCTGCCACCCTTCACCGAAGAAACTGCCCGCCAGAAAGTCCAGGCTGCCGAGGACGCTTGGAACCGCCGCGACCCTGAGCGCGTGGCGCTCGCTTACACCGAGGACACCGAATGGCGCAACCGTTCCGTGTTCGTCACTGGCCGTGCCCAGGTCGTCGAGTTCCTCCGTCGCAAATGGAATCGTGAACTGGACTACCGTTTGAAGAAGGAGCTCTGGGCGTTCACCGGTAACCGCATCGCGGTGCGTTTCGAGTATGAATTCCACGACGCCACCGGCCAATGGTATCGCGCCTACGGCAACGAAAACTGGGAGTTCAACGAACTCGGCTACATGCACCGCCGCTTCGCGAGCATCAACGACCTATCCATCACGGAAGCCGAGCGAAAGTTCCATTGGGCGCAGAAGAG
>JANOHH010000670.1:0-2276 GCA_031406395.1 Verrucomicrobiota bacterium
ATCGAAGGTTTGCACGAGTTGGAGAAAGGGAAATTCCGCGGCACGCTCATGAGCGCCGTGCGCGCCGCGGCCGAAAAAGCCAGAAAACTGGGGCAAAGCTAGGAGCAGTCCAGGTTGAAAGTTGAAAGTTCGCCGTACGCGCGCATTCCAAAACCGGCAACCTTTAACTCTCAACTTGCAACCAACAAACGAAATGAACGTTTCGCCACCCACTGAAAAACAAGCTCACTTGTATTGGACCGCTCTGACCGGGCTGGCTATCGCCATAATTGTCGCTCTTTTGGTGGCTCTGGTTTGGGGGTTGGGTCGGGTGTTGCACGTCTTTGCGCCGGTAATCTGGCCGCTGGCGGTGGCCGGGGTGCTGGCGTGTTTGCTGGATCCAGTTGTGGATTTTCTCGTGCGCAAACAAGTGCCCCGTACGCGGGCGATTCTCGTGGTGTTTGTTTTGGCGTTGGTGCTTGTGCTGGGTTTGTTCGCGAGCGTGGTGCCGCAACTCGTCGTGGAAGCCCGCGATCTGGCGACCACCTCCAGTCAATTTGCGACCCAGCTTCCGGCGAAAGCCGGGAAGCTCGCCGAACATCCGCCCAAGTGGCTGCCGCAACCCATAGTACCGTTGCTGCGCACGTACAATGAGAACGCCCGACCGGTCGTGACGAACGCGCCGCCGGTCGTGATTATTGAAACCAACGCGCCCGCCCCGTTCCTGGAATTGCCCGCCTCGCCGGGGATCACTTCCTTCAAATCTGTCGCGGATTACGCCACCATGTTGCTGCCGAAGTTTGGGCAATGGCTCGGGCAGGCGCTGGGCTTTCTGGGGGCGATGTTCAGCCTCATCGCGGGGCTGGCGCTGGTGCCCATCTACGCGTTCTATTTCCTGCTCGAAAAGCACGGGATTACCAAGCAGTGGCGAGATTATCTGCCCGTGCAGAATTCCAAGTTCAAAGATGAACTCGTGTTCATCATCAACTCCATCAACGAATATCTGGTCGCGTTTTTTCGCGGGCAGGTGCTGGTGGCGCTGTGCGATGGGGTGCTTTACACCATCGGTTTCGTCCTCATCGGCCTGCCCTACGCCATGTTGATCGGGGTGATGGCGACGTTTCTAACCATCATCCCGTTCCTCGGCGCGATCACGACGTGCATCTCGGCATTGGTCATCGCTCTGGTGTCATTCGGTGACTGGCAGCACCCGGCGCTGGTGCTGCTTGTATTCGCCGTGGTGCAATCGCTCGAAGGCTTGGTCATCCAGCCGAAGATCATGGGTGAACGGGTAGGCTTGCATCCCGTCACCATCATTGTCGCTCTCATGGTCGGGACGACTTTGCTGGGGGGCATCCTCGGTGGCATTCTCGCCATCCCGCTGGCAGCGGTGTTACGCGTGTTGTTGGCGCGCTACGTCTGGCGCAAAACGGCGCAGGCCTGACGCCCCCCTCGAGTTCGCACCATTCCCCTCGGGGGCTTACCTTCCACCCCTTGCTTAAATGGGTGAGACGCAACGAATCTCGGGCGCGGCCGTGGGAAACCGCTTATTTCTAAGCCTTGCAGCCACGGAACTTCGCATTTCTTGGTATTTCCTTGGCGACAACTGCTTTTTGCCGGTTCATTCGTTGACTCTGAGGGCGACTTTGATAGATTCGCGCCTCGTTTTTGCGGTATCACCAATTGAACTGAAAGCATTCGAACTGAACTAGAATTATGGCTAAAACATCGAAATCCAACAAATACGTTTACACTTGGGGCAATAAAAAGGCTGACGGCGACGGCTCCATGAAACCGTTGCTCGGGGGCAAGGGCGCGAATCTCGCCGAAATGACGCGTATCGGGCTGCCCGTGCCGCCCGGTTTCACCATCACCACCGAGGTCTGCACTTATTTCTATGCACATAAGAAGACTTACCCAGCCGTGCTGCAGGCGCAGATGGAAGCGGGCGTGGCCAACATGGAAAAAATCATGGGCTACAAGTTCGGCGACGCGAACGGATTCCCGCTGTTGGTCGCCGTTCGCTCCGGCGCGCGCGATTCGATGCCCGGCATGATGGACACAATTTTGAATCTCGGTCTCAATGATGAAACCGTTCGGTCGCTCGAAAACGCCACCAAGAATCCGCGCTTCGCGTGGGATTGCTATCGCCGTTTCATTCAAATGTATGGCGACGTCGTGCTCGGCGTGCAAAAGCAGGAAGGCGAAGATCACGAGCCATTCGAAACCATCATCGAAGGTTTCAAGCACGAGAAATATCACAAGGACATCGTGGACAGCGAACTCACGGCGGCTGA
>JANOHH010000693.1:0-2077 GCA_031406395.1 Verrucomicrobiota bacterium
GGCGGTCCGCGCTCCGCGAAGTTGTTCGCAGCCTGCGAACGATCTCGACTATTGCGGTGCGAAGGCTCTGGCTGTGAATCGTGCGCGCGAAGCCAACGCGGAGGAATTCCGGCTCAATACAATCTCATGTCAAACATACTAGTCATCGCGGAACACGACGACGGTCAGCTTAAGCTGGCCACCTTGGCCGCTCTGGGTTTCGCACACCAAGTCTGCGCGGCGGCGGGCGGCGCTTACTCCGTCCTAATCCTGGGGCAAAGCCTCGGCGACGCGACGGAAAAGTTGCGCGGTTACGGCGCGGCGTCCGTGCTGGTCGCGGACCATGCGGCCCTCAAGTCGCCGCTGGCGGACAAATATGCCCACGTCATCAACGAAGTGGTCCGCGCGCAAAAAGCAACCCTCGTGGTGGGCGCGGCTTCCACGTTTAGCAAGGACATCCTGCCGCGCGCGGCGGCGTTGCTGGATGCCGGGATGATCAGCGATGTGATTGAGGTGCGCCCCGAGGGACCTGATTTTGTTTTCAAGCGGGTCATGTATGCGGGCAACGTCATTGCCACGGTGAAGCTGGACGGCGACGTGAAATTCCTCACGGTCCGCGCCGCCGCCTTTGCGCCGCCCGCTCCGACGACGGAACTTTCGCCCGTTGCTCCCGTGGCCGTGGATGCGGGCAAGCTGCCGGCGCAGATCGAATACGTGGGACGCGAAGCGAAAGTCGCGGGCCGGCCCGACTCCACCGAAGCGCGCGTGGTGGTCTCCGGCGGACGCGCCATCAAGAACTCCGAGGATTTCGAGCGCTTGATCGGCGGCTTGGCGGATGTGCTGAAGGGCGCCGTCGGCTCATCGCGGGCGCTGGTGGATTCCGGGATCACGCCAAACTCGCTGCAAGTCGGGCAAACCGGCAAGGTGGTGGCCCCGGACCTCTACATCGCCGTCGGCATCTCCGGCGCGATTCAACACATGGCCGGCATGAAAGACACCAAGGTCATCGTCGCGATCAACAAGGACGCCGAAGCGCCGATTTTCGAAGTGGCGGATTACGGGTTGGTGGGCGACGTGTATCAAGTCGTGCCGGAACTCATTACGAAGTTGGGTAGGTAGCTGTTCGGCGTTACCATCACACAATGAAAATGCTCAAATACCTCCCGTTAGTTCTATGCATGACAGCGGGTGCGGCTGCTCCTGCTGATGAGAACATGGGCGGCATTGGGGTGGAATTGCGCGAGGCAGGACGAAGCGTTGTGGTAAATCAAATAGTCCCGGACACGCCCGCAGCCGCCCAAAAAGACCTTCACGTCGGCGACCGGATCATCGCTGTTGCCCAGGACCGAGGACCCGCCGTCCAGGTTCAAAACCTCGTGCAAACGGCCCGCGCGATTCGAGGTCCAAAGGGCACCACGGTACGATTGACGATTATCTCCTCTGGAGAAGACGACTCTCATGCCCGGGTGGTGAGTTTCGTGCGCGGAGAACTCAAGAGTCCATGGGGAGACGGCGTGCTGCTGGCCATCGGAACAAAGGCCCCGGATAATGAAATCGTCGAACTGGCAAACAAGACGTCTGAACGCCTGTCAGACTACACCAACAAAACGGTGGTTTTGGAGTTTTGGGCATCCTGGTGTGGTCCCTGTCAGTCCAGGATGGCCGAGCTTCAAAGCTATCCGGGCAAATATCCCGATTGGAAGACCAACGTGGTGTTAATTGCCGCCAGCATTGACGAAAGCGCAGATATAGCCAGCAAACACTTGAAAGCGAAGGGGTGGAACGAAACCCACAACGTCTGGGTGGATATCCACGCGATACGAGCCTACCACATTGGCGCCATTCCCACGGTGTATGTTATCGGACGGCAAGGCAGGATAGTCGCCGTGAATCCTCGCGACCTGTCGCAATTGGTGAACCACGAGATTGAGGAAGAGCGAGCTGCTGATGCCAAATGACAGCACACATGACGCCGAACAGAATCACTGTAGCCAAAGCCCGATGGCGCACTCAGTTCCGCTTTCGCGGTTCACCTTCACTGGCCCGGCGTGGCTGAGTTCTGGCGTTAGTGCCAAGCCCGCCAGGAATACACTCGGCA
>JANOHH010000695.1:0-2258 GCA_031406395.1 Verrucomicrobiota bacterium
CGAAGACGGCTTGACCGCTCCGCTTTTTGCCCACGAGCCCCGACCAACGCTCAACAAGGCGATCGCGGATCTTTCGCTTGAGGCATACGTCGGTAATTTCGCCGAAACCGCCGTAGTCCGTGCGGGGTCGATTGCCGTTCAACGGATCGCCGTTAGGATTGGCGTTCTTCACCTCGAAGATAAGCGCAAAATCAATCTTGTTGTTGAGTGTAGACATGTTCAGCGCTCGTGGAAAGCGATTCCCCGCGGCACGAAGCCCAAGGCCAGGAAGTGTTGCAGCAGTTGCTCCCCTTCACGGGTGGGGCAAAACGCGTCGGCATCACCGGCGTGCCCGGCGTGGGCAAAAGCACTTTCATTGAATCCCTCGGGTGTCAGCTCGTCGAGCGCGGCCAAAAACTCGCGGTGCTGACGATTGATCCCACCAGCTCGCGCACTGGCGGGAGCATCCTAGGCGACAAAACGCGCATGGAACGACTCTGCCAGTTGCCCGCCGCGTTCATCCGTCCGTCCCCCAGCGGCCTGAGTCTTGGCGGCGTGGCGCGGCGCACCCGCGAAACCATGCTGCTCTGCGAGGCGGCGGGCTTCGACACGATTCTCCTGGAAACCGTCGGCGTGGGCCAAACCGAGATCGCGTTACGCTCGATGGTGGATTTTTTCCTGCTGCTCCTGTTGCCGGGGGCGGGCGACGAGTTGCAAGGCATCAAGAAAGGCATCGTCGAAATGGCGGACCTCGTGGCCATCAACAAGGCGGACGGCGAGAACCGGCTGCGCGCTGAATTGGCCCGGCAAGATCAGGCCGCAGCCTTGCATTATCTGCAACCGGCCACCGCGGAATGGCCCACCGAAGTGCTGCTCTGCGCCGGCCTCACGGGTGCTGGCATCCCTGAAATCTGGGAGTGCGTCGAAAAGTTTTACGGGGCCTTGGAACCCAAAGGCGTGATCGCGCGCCGACGGCAGGAGCAATCGTTGAGCTGGCTTAACGATCTGATCCAGGATGAGTTGAAACGCCGCTTTTACCACGATCTACGGGTGAAAACGCGTTTGCCGGAAGTGCAGCAGGCGTTAATGCGGGGGGAAATCACCGCCGTGCGCGCCGCCGAATCTTTGCTGGCCGCGCATGAGGTCGCCAACCCGGTCGCGACCGCCGCCGAATCCAAGAAACTTTATGATCAACAAAATTGACCACCTGGGGATTGCAGTAAAATCGCTCGACGAAGCCGTGCCATATTATGAAAAGGCGCTCGGCTTGAAGTGCGAACATCGCGAGGAAGTGCCATCGCAAAAAGTCCGCACCGCGTTCTTCAACTGCGGCGGAGTTCACCTGGAACTGCTCGAGCCGACCGATCCGGAAAGTCCGATCGCCAAGTATCTGGAAAAAAATCCAGCGGGCGGCATACATCACATCGCGTTTGGCACGGACGACGTCCAAGGCCAGCTCACGCAAGCCGCCGACGCGGGTGTGAAGCTGATCCACGACAAACCTTTCGACGGCGCGGGCGGCAAGCTCGTCGCCTTCCTACATCCGAAATCCACCTTTGGCGTGCTGACTGAATTCTGCATGCCAAAACCGGGCAACAGCTCGTCCAGTTGCGCGCATTGATCACCCCATCTGAGATAAAAATTATGGCCATCCCCAAAGCATTCCTGGAAGAACTGGAGAAGAAACGCGCGGCTGCCCGGGCGGGCGGCGGCGAGGACAAACTCGACGCCCGTCGCAAAAAAGGTCTGATGACCGCGCGCGACCGGCTCAACGAACTCTTCAAGGCCGGGACGTTTCAGGAGTCGGGACTCCACGCGGATCACGACTGCCACAACTTTGGGCTGGAGAAGAAATCCCTGCCCGGCGATGGCGTGGTCACCGGCACGGGCTTGGTGGACGGTCGCGCGGTGGCGGCGTTCAGCCAGGACTTCACCGTGAGCGGCGGCTCGCTGGGGCGCATTCACGCGAAGAAAATTTGCGACGTGATGGATTTCGCGTTGAAGTCCGGCTGCCCGATTGTCGGCTTCAATGATTCCGGCGGAGCGCGGATTCAGGAAGGCGACGATTCGCTCTCCGGCTACGGTCAGGTGTTTTTCCGCAACGTCCTCGTCTCGGGCGTCGTGCCGCAGATCGCGGTGGTCGCCGGGCCGTGCGCGGGCGGCGCGGCGTATTCCCCGGCCTTGATGGACTTCATCATCATGGTGAAAGGCAGCGCCAACATGTTCATCTGCGGGCCGGAGGTCATCCAAGCGGTGACCGGCCAGAAATGCACGATGGA
>JANOHH010000704.1:0-2616 GCA_031406395.1 Verrucomicrobiota bacterium
CATCGCCATGCCAACGGTGTTGAAGGTCAGCCCACCGACTTCTTTGCCGCGGGTGACCAGATAGGATTTGGCCCATAGAATTTGCCGCATTTGTCCGGTTTCGGTTTCCACACGAAAAACATCGCCCTCGGCGGTCAACACGTAAAGCACGCGACCCTCGCCGGCGCTGGTCAGGCGAACGCCCCGCTGGGGCAGGCGGGCCACTTCGCGGAGCGTGAATTCTGCCGGGGGACTTGGCAAGGGTGGGTAGGTGCTGGCTTGCTGAAGTTTTTCAAACGTCGGGAAGGCGCTGCGCGAGCGGACGGCTTTTACGTCGGTGGCAGAAATGGCACCTCCGGGATTGCCCCAGTTGTTCAAGATATAAGTGAAAACATCGGCAACTTCCTCATCGTTTAAGGCCACTGGCGGCATGGCGCCGTTATATTTTTTACCCAACACCACGATCGGCCCGGAAAGCCCTTCGACGACGGCCTTGATCGCGCGCTCCAGATTTTCGGTGAGGAAATCCGACTTGGCCAGCGGAGGGAAAACTCCGGGAATTCCCTGACCATTGAATTGGTGGCAGACAAAGCAATGGCGGAAAAACAAATCCTTGCCCCGCTCACCGCGCAGCGACAACTCGGCGGTGGGGATGGGTTGCGCGACAATGGCTGGGAATCCCGCGGGCGACGTTGCGTCGGCAGATTTGCTGGGTGGTGGCGCGGCAAAAGTGGTCAGCGTCAACAACTGAAGCCCCACGAATAGTCCAAGGGCTCGGTGCCGGCTGGGGGGCTGGGGGGCGCAGACCTGTGCTTCGGTAATTCTCGGTTCAGTCATATCCATGCTCGTTTCAAAAAGTTTATGAAGTTGCCGTGGGTGATGGCTGCCACCTCCGCCGCCGAGTAACCGCGGGCGGAGAGCAGATTGGCAATCTTTGAGAGGTCCGCAATGGTTTCCAGGTCGGCCGGCGTTTGTTCGCAACCAAATGCGCCGTCGAGATCCGAGCCAATACCGGAGTGCTGCGCATTCCCTGCGATCTGGCAGACATGATCCATGTGATCCACGAATTGTTCGAGGGTGAGCTTCGCCGATTGCGGGGTGGTTTTGCCGCGCACCCAGCCTGGCACGAGCATCCACGCATCGAGCGCGGCCCCGATCACCGCGCCCCGAGCAATTAGGGCTTTGATCTGTTCGTCGCTGAACTGCCGCATGTGCGGTACGAGAACGCGACAATTTTGATGGCTCGCCCACACCGGCCCTTGAAACAGATCGAGCGCCTCCCAGAAACAATCGTCGCACAGATGCGTCACATCGAGAATGAACCCAAGCCGGTCCATCTCCTTCACCAACTCGCGGCCCCCAGGGTTGAAGCCGCCACTGGCGTCGGTGCCATTCGCAAAGACGCCCGGCCCGTAATGTGCCGGGCCAATGGCGCTCAACCCTTGTTCCCGCGCGCGGGCCAGATGATCCAACGACAAAATGGAATCAGCGCCTTCGAGGCTCAGTACATAGCCGATGGGAGTGTCCTCGGGAGTCTCCGTTGATTCCCAGAGCGCCAGATGCTTGTCGAGTTTGGCCCGGTCGGAGATTTGCACCATCTCGCCCGCGTCCTCCATCGCCCGATACCACGCGAGCTGGCCTTGTGTCTGCGCCCAGGCCTGCGCTGGGGAGCGCCAGCCGGCCACCGGGCTGTAAGCGTTGTGCTCCACGCGCGCGATGAGCGTCGCGACACAGATGCCGACGCCGCTCCGTCGCATTTCCGGAAGTGAAACCGTGCCCTTCGCCCGATCCGGCTTGTCCTGTTTCCCCGCCTCACTCGCGCGCAAATCCGCCACGGGCCGGGTCAAATCGCGATTCCACTCCAGCGCATTCATGGCGAGGTCCAGGTGGGCGTCGAAAATCAGTGGGGGCTTTTTCATGTCAGACGAATTGGGCTAGCAACATGACCAAACCGAGGGCCACCAAGCCGATGCAGGTTTCCAGCACCGTCCAGGTCTTCAGCGTCTGCGGCACGGTGAGATTGAAACTCTCCTTCACGAACCAGAAGCCACCGTCGTTGACGTGGGAGAGGAACAACGAACCCGCGCCCATTGCCAACACCAACAACTCGCGGCTGAGACCAGGCGTGTTCGCCGCCACCGGGGCCATGATCGCTGAAGCCATCGTGATCGCCACGGTGGCCGAGCCCACGGCGACCCGGATCGCCGCCGCGACCACCCAGCCGAGGAGGAGCGGAGAAATCCTCGCATGTTCCACGATGTCCGCGATGGCGGCTCCGACTCCGCCCCGATCGAGCATCTTGCTCAGGCCACCGCCCGCGCCAACGATCAACAAAATCGAGGCCGCCGGGCCGATGCAATCCTCGAAGAATTTAAGAATTTGCTTGCCACCAAAGCCGCGCGCGTAGCCAAAGGTGTAAATGGAGAGCAGCACCGCGAGCAACATCGCGATGATAGGGCTGCCGATGAAGTTCGCCCATTCACGCAGGCGATCGTCCTTGGGCAGCGTTAAATCAGCCAGCGACGCGATCAGCATCAGCATCACTGGGAGCAAGATCGTCAGCAACGTGAGTGTGAAGCCAGGGGGATTGTGTAACGGAACATCTTTCGTGACGCGTTCGCCGAGTTGGCCGAGGTC
>JANOHH010000705.1:0-1598 GCA_031406395.1 Verrucomicrobiota bacterium
CGCGCTCGGCGTACCGGTTTGGCTTTTTGTGCCGTTCGCTGCGGACTTCCGCTGGATGGCGGGGCGCGACGACAGTCCTTGGTATCCGACGGCGCACAAGCAGCCATTGGCGCGAGGGGTGACAACTTGGCCAACAGTTTCTTGGGCAGCATCGATGAAGTGAGCGTGTATAACCGCCCGCTCTCCGGGTCAGAAATCCAAGCCATCTATACTGCCGGTAGCTCGGGGAAATGCCTGACTGCAATCCCGGCGTTCATTGTCACTCAGCCGGCGAACAGCGCGGTTTTCGTTGGCGGAAGCACGACCTTTAGTGTCACCGCCGGCGGCACGCCGCCATTCAATTACCAATGGCGGTTCAACGGCACGAGCCTCACCAATGCAACCAATGCCACGCTGACGCTTGCAAACGTGCAGAGCAGCCAGGCAGGCAGCTACGCAGTCGTGGTCGGCAACGCAGTTTTGCCGCCGGTCTTGAGTAGCAACGCCACTTTGACCGTGACGTATCCGCCAGCCAATGTGCGCGTGATCGGCACGAACATTGTGTCCGGTCGGGCGGTCACGCTGCCGATCAAGTTCGCCGCCAACGGAAACGAGAACGCTTTGAGTTTCAGCCTGAACTACAGCACCGCACGGCTCTACTTCAAGAGTGCCCAATTGGGCAACTTCCCGCCCGGCACCTATTTCTATGTCAACACCAGTCAGACCAACGTCGGCCGGTTGGGCGCGACCGTGGCTTTGCCGCCAGGTATGACCTTCCCGCCCGGAACCCAGGAATTGGCGGGCGTGACATTTGACGCCACGATCTGGTTGTCCGTCGCGCCCACGACGACCACCATCAGTTTCGGAGATCAACCGCTGCCGCGAGGGCTGACGGATGTCAATGCGTTCACCCTGGCTGCCACATACACCAGTGGCCAAGTCACGCTGTCCGGAACGGACCTCGAAGGCGACGTGTTTCCCCGTCCGGGCGGCAGCCGGAGTTTGACCGTCAACGATTGGGTGCAGGCCGGACGCTTTGCGGCGAAGTTGGATTTCCCGGCTGCGGGCGGCGAATTTCAGCGGGCGGACTGCGCACCGCGCGGCACGCAAGGCGACGGCAAAATCAAAGTCATGGATTGGGTGCAGGCCGGACGCTACTTTGCGGGTTTGGATCCGCAGGCGGCCGTGGGTGGACCAACTTCGGAAGTGGCACCGACCGGCCCCGTCGGCTCGGATGCGGTTCGTGAAGTTTTCGTATCGGGCGCGAGCGCAGTTAAGGGTTTGGCCGTCACCCTGCCGGTGAACTTGCAATCGGTGGGAAATGAAAACGGTGTGGGCTTCACCGTGAGCTTTGATCCCGCCGCCTTTAAATACTCCGCGGTGAGCCTGGGTAGTGGCGCTGCCGGAGCGAGTTTCAATTTCAACACGAACCAGGTTGCGTCCGGCCAACTGGGTCTGGCGTTGGTGTTGCCGACCGGAAGCAGCTTCACGGCCGGCCCGCACGAGATTGCCAAAGTCAGCCTGATCCCGACCGCAACCGGATTGACGCGCTGGACATTGCGTTGCCGCGCCTGACCCGCCGGTTTCAGCGCGAATACAAGAAGCTCGGCGACCTGGAC
>JANOHH010000717.1:0-7041 GCA_031406395.1 Verrucomicrobiota bacterium
GTTTCCACATGCCCATCCACGAACACCATGTTGATGCCACCAATGAGAGGGGTGCCAGCTGGAAAACTCCGGGGGACAGTGGCCGGACGACTGCCATGCCGGGCGATCTGCCAACGGGCCATCATTGACCCACCCGGGAAATCGCCGGTGAACAAATTCCTAGCGGGCGTGTCCGTCGCCGTCGGCCACCCATCGGCCCAGGCGCAGTCGGCGAACACCGGGGTCTTCGTTGGCTGTTTGATTCCAGCCTCAGTGTTGTAGTACTGTGAGTCGTTGGGGGTGTTGTAAAGCCAGCCATTCATGCCGTAGCTGGCCTCAAAACCAGTGTTCCATTGAATCGGCGTGACCTTGGGCCCGTACCACGCTGTGGAAACATTGCCGCCGGACTCGCTACTCGCGGTGCGATTTGCGGGGACAGGCGCGGTGGGACACAAACGAATTTTGTCGGAGGGCACGTCGTTGGTGCGTAGGATGGCCATCCAAAACTTGTCCGGCGTGTAAGCGATCGGAAAGGTCTTGCCGCCCTCGAGATACATGATAAAGCCCAGCCCCATTTGTTTCAGATTGCTGCGACAGGCCGCCTCCTGTCCTTTCAATTTGGCCTTGCTCAAGGCTGGCAAAAGCATCGCCGCCAGAATTGCGATGATCGCGATGACGACGAGCAGCTCAATGAGCGTGAACCCAGTGCCACAAAGCAGTTGAAGCTTGGGCGGACGTCCGGAGTCATGATGGAAATCCTTGCAACCGTTGGCCGGCATGCTGGCGTTCATTGCTGAATTACGTTGCCCGCGATCGGCTATCTCGTCAAGTCAGCGCCCGACAGGCCGCCGGCCGTCCAGTCGAGGTTGTAGACTTTCTGGCTGCCGCTCCCGAAAGGGTTGTTCAAGTCCGGGTAACGGGCGAACTGGGCGTGACCGTCCACAAACAAAAGCGACATGCCCTTGGGGCCGTGTCCGCCCGTCGGTGTATCCAAGGTAATGTCATAAATGGATTTGGGGGCACTGGCAAAACAGGGCGCGATAGCCTTCTTGGTTGGAAATCGGACTTCCTGCACCCGCCGCAACTTCAGGGCGCTGCCGGCGTCATCATTGTAAAATTGAAAGTAGTAATAGTAGGAACACGGGAAGAGCAACTGGTTGGTGGTGATGCCCGAGCCGCTGCCGTTGCGAATGACCCACTCCATGTTCCATCCCCGTCCACGGTCCGCGGGACAAAGGAAGAAGGCGCGGTTGTTCGTGCTGATGTAGGGGTTGTACAATTTCAGCAGATCCACGAATGGCATCTGCGGCCAGAGCCGGCCGGAATAAGGAAATTGCTCCCGGTTGTCGCCGGTGTACATGTTCAGGGTGAAACCGATCTGCTTCAAGTTGGAGAGGCAATTGACCAGTTGCGCCTTTTGTTTCGCCTTGCTCAGCGCGGGTAGCAGCATGCTGGCAAGGATCGCGATGATGGCAATGACCACCAGCAATTCAATGAGCGTAAAGCCGCTGATCGCCTTCGCTGCGGTCGGTGGCTGAAACCATGGCGGCGGCGGTGCGGGCGGCAACCCCCGGGGTCGCTTCATGCCCTCGGCGAGTTCAGCGGCGGGGAGCGCATCAACCCGCCGGACGGTCTGGGTGAAGAAATTTGCCATCGGCACGAGATCAACTGTGCGCACTTTATCAATCGTGTCGTGCGGGTCAAACAGGTAAAGCGGCCCCGAGATGTGGCAGGCCGAGGGAATGCCTGCGGTAAAGAACGGCGCGCTGTCGCACGGCGGCTCAGGTCCGAAGCCGTAAGCGTCGGCACCCACCATTCGATCCAGCTGACAACGCTCCGCTTCCTCCGCGAGAATGTGGGCGAACGGGTTGCTGCCATCGAAGAACAGCGCCCGCACCTCGGGTCGGCCCGTCAGCCGGTAACCCCCGTGGCCGTCACTCTCCGCTTCTTCGGCGATGTGTTCGACGCCGAAGGCGGCAACCGTCCGTTTTAAGAGACCTTCGGCATGGCGCTCCACGAAAACTCGATTGCCGATGCCGCCATGAAAATGTCCGGACGCAACGACGAATATTAGATCGCGGCGCAATTGATGCCTGGCTTGCGCTGCGGCAAAGGCCTTCGCCAACGCGAGCAGCACCGCCAGGCCGGAAGCATCTTCGACGGCGGAAGCGAAAGGCGCGTCGTGGTGGCAGGTGATGATGATGTTCTCGTTTTCAGCGTTTGACCCGGCACCATTCCCAGGGATAACGCCCACGACGTTGTGCGATTCCACAACGCGGTTTTCACCCACACACAAGAGCCGCGCGCTTTCGCCGACCTGAGCCAAGGCCCGCACCTGGGCCGCGTGTTCGCGACCGACCCACACCGCCGGCAGCCCCTTGAGAAAGCCGTCGTAAGGGACGTAGAAATCGCAACCGTCCGTCGGTGAGTCCACGAGCAGGCCGATGAAACCGACCGCACCACGGTGTTGCGCTTCGTAATAAGCCGGGAAATTCCGGATCAGCCAGTTGGCCACATGCAACGGCCCATCAGGGATGGACTGCTTCGCATCCTGAATAAATTTGGCGCCCCGTTTGAGCGCCGCGCCCGGCAGTTCGGCAAATCGCATATTGACCACGGCTATGCGTCCGCGAAGATTCACGTGTTGGAATTCCTCGGCGCTCCCTTCCCCCACGAACACGGTTGCCGCCCCGATGCCCGAAGCAGTGGTCCAATTGGTGTATGGGACGGGAAAGCACGGCAACTCGATGGCGCTGGTGGAAAAAGTCAACGCGGTGGCCGACGGCGCCCAGCAGTTCACCGGCACTGGCTCGCGCCGGACCTCTTTGAGACCGAACTCGCGAAACACCGCTTCCAGCCATTGCTCAACTTGGAGGCTCTGGGGATAGCCGGGCCGCCGGGTTCCAAAACCGACAATGCGCCGAATCCAGCCGAGCATTTCGCCCATACTTGGTGTGGCGCTGCCAAGATCGGGTGTTTCAAGTTTGCTCATTTTGGCGGGGAGGAAAGGACTTTGATCACCGCTTCAAACGCCGGTTTGGGCTGACCCTCACGGTCAAAGAGCAGCGGATAATTCACCCGCTTCCACGGGAAATCATTGAGCCAGCTTTGACCGTCATGAAGATTCCAGAAGGAAACCCGGGCGATCACGTCGGCGTATTTGCGGAAGAGTTGGAACAACTGCCCGTATTGCTCCGCCTGGCGCTGGAGAATTTCCGGTGGACAGCCGTCGCGGTAAGGATTGAGCTGCGCGAGTCCGGCGCGGTATTTGCCGCCTTCCGCCCACCACTTCGCGCGGGGAATGACGTCGATATCCAGCTCCGATACGACCACCTTCACGCCCGATTCCCGCATGGCCAGGAGGGTCGCCTCCAGGTCGGCCAACGGCACCTGATCCAATTCGTAGTGGCCTTGCAAGCCGATGGCGTGGAGCGGGACGCTCTGCGCGCGCAGCGCACGAATCAGCCGGATCAGTTTCGCACGCTTGGCCGGTAACTCGGTGTTGTAATCGTTGTAAACCAAGAGCGCCGCCGGGTCGGCGGCATGTGCATACTCAAACGCCTTCGCGATGAACTCCTCCCCACACACCTGCTCCCACCCGGAGGACCGCAAGTAATTCGTACCGTCATCCAGCGCTTCGTTGACGACGTCCCAAGTGGCAATGCGATCACGATAGCGGCCAACGACGGTCCCGATATGCTGCCGCATGCGCGCCAGCAGGAGTTCCCGCCTGGCCGGTTGTTGGCCCTCGCGATAAAACCATGCGGGCGTCCGGTCGTCTTTGGCCCAAACCAGACAATGGCCCACGAGCTTGAGTTTCTGGCGTGTGGCGAAATCAACGAACGCATCCGCTGTGGCAAAATCGAACGCACCTTCGGTTGGCTGGACGGCGACCGGTTTCATGCAATTCTCCGGCGTCACCGTACTGAATTGCGCCGTGAGCAGGGGCCAATCGTTCGTGCGCTGCGGAATGTGGTCGCTGATGCCGACGCCGATTTCGAACTGCGCCGACGCTGCGCTTCGCAAGGTTGGTGTTTCCGCCAGCGCTGCGCATATGACGAAGCACGGGAAAACCAGCCAGCCGACGGCATGGAGGCTGGCAAGGACTGGCTTCATCGTCCCGACGGTAGTGAGGCATTGCCAAAACAGTCAAACAAATAGGGCCAATTTGGTTGGGGCGAATCGCTGGAACGCAGCTGTGGTCAGGGACCGAGTTGCACCGGGTTGAAAATACTCGCCGTACTGTGGATGACGGTTCGGAGACAACCGCAACCCGAGAACCAATGAAGCGGAGGTCCAAAAGTTTGATCCCTGGAGCATGCGGCGTCCGTTGGGGGGGCAAGCCGCACCCACACGCCGTTGGTAGGGTTACGATCTCCTAGTGAACATCGAGCATCTGCCTTGGTATTCAGTCTGCGTCGTCAACAACGTCTCGGCCCTTATGAAATAATGGCAAAGTGGCCGAGCAGTTCGATCCGGGCGAAGCCCTCGTAGACGGCACCTACTCGAGTGAATCGCAATGGCCCGTTTACTTGGAACGAGGAAGACAAGAATTGCGCCGCCGCCCGCGGGCGAACGATCAAACTCATTTCAGCCGGGTGGACCGCTCTTGCATCCAATAGATGTCCGGATTCCGGGGGGAAGGCACATACTCCGAGCCACCGGTGAACAAGGAAGCATCCTTCACAATCGGCGGCACGGTCCGATCATCGCGCCATTTCTTGACCTCCGCGTGACCATCCGCGAACGAGAAACCGGCGGCCCGGTGATGATAGCTTCCGGGATAATCCCAGTGAAAGCGCGCCTGGGCGGAGTTGTTCGGGAAGCCGGTCATGTCCGTGAAGTTATTCCCAAAGTTGATGCGGTCTTCGCGCGCGTCCACAAGTACCCAGGTCATGGACGGGCCGGGATTCACGAAAGCGGAGAACTTGGAATAAACCTTCCATTGCGGGCCGGAACAACCCGCGTCTGTCCCTTCCATTCCCCCGCTGTCACGCCCCCACCCACCCACCCAGATACTCATGGACATCGTGCGGACCCGCGGCAGTACCCGCCCGTTCGCGAGTTTGACATTGCTGCCGTCAGCGGGGCATTTCCATATCCCCGACGCTTTGCCGCAGTAAGGCCAGAGTGGACTCTTGAAGATATCCATTTCGAGGTCCCAGTTGGATCGGTTGTTGGGATTGAAATCGAGAAACCCCTGCACCCAGGAGTAGCCCGCCTTCGGTCCGGCATCTGCGGTCGCATACGGCAGAATATCACGGCTGTCATCGGTGTACATCCGCCACGCCATTGCGAGCTGACGGTGATTGTTCATGCATTGAATACCCTGAGTTTTGAGCTTGGCCTTGGAAAGCGCGGGCAACAGCATGGCCGCGAGAATCGCGATAATGGCAATGACAACCAGCAACTCGACTAGGGTAAATCCAATCGCCCGCGGTGAAAAGCGGCCGGTGAATGAACTGGCTTTCATAGTGGACCTGCCCTCAGGCTAACGCAAATCGCCCTCAGGTCAAACAGAGTCTCACGGCTCGATTATTTCGGCCTGCAAGCCATGCCCCAGTCCGGTTGCGGGTTGCGATATCCAAAGTGGATGCCGCACCGCGTCACTGCGCGCACAACCAAGCGCCACCACGAAGCTCGCATGGCAGAATGGCCGCAGGTGGATTCAGCCCAGGCATCCGACCGATGCGCTTTGAGTAATCCCCCGCAACCCCAAATAGAATGGCCAGAACGAGAACGAAAAGAAGACTACCCCAAAGGTGCGAGCGTCTTGATTCGTCATGGAGTTGGCATTCCACGGTCCCCCGCGGCTCACTTCTTCAATTGTATATCCAGCTTCTGCGGTTCGTCTTTGATTGCGCCGGCTTTGGTCGGATCGGCGAAAGCGAAGAGGTGCGTGTTGGATTGTAGAAAAACCGTGCCGTGGGCGACGATGGGGGTGCCATATACCGCCGCGCCGAAATTGGTTTCGCTGATGATTTTCTTATCCTTGGTCGCGGTCAGGACCACGAAGTCACCGTCTTCATCGCCCACGTAGAGTTTGCTGTCGGCTACAAACGTCGAGCCCCACATGTGCGCTTTCATGTCGTGGGTCCAATGGAGCTTGCCCGTCTCAGCGTCCAGGCAATGCACGAAGCCGGAGAAGTCGCCCACGAACAGTAGGCCCGTTTCCGGGTCAATGCTCACAGTCGAGATGCTGCGATGGATACCGCGGTACTCCCAAATCTTGGCCGACTTGGTCACGTCACCCGTCTTGGTGGCGTCAATACAAGTAAGGATGCCGATACCTTCACCGTGTTCGGGGTCCTGCCCGGTGGCGACATAGATGCGGTTCTTGTAGAACACGGGGGTGGAATTGATTTCACTCACGCCTTCGGCGGCGGGATACTTGATGGGCTTGCCGTCCTTGTCCTTCTTGTATTCGGGCGGGTTGCAATCGTATTTCCAAGCGGTCTTGAGAAACGGGCCATTGGGGGTTTCAACGGGAATCGCTTCAAAAGCGTAGCAAACACCGTCGCCGCCGCCGAAGACAATCTGTTTCTTGCCGTTGACTTCGGCCAACGTGGGGGAACCCCATTGGCCGTGCAGAATGTTCGGGCCGATCTTTGCATCGTCTTCGCCGAGAAACTTGCCGGTCTTCTTGTCGAGCGCGAGAAAGCTGGGCGCGTTGGGTGACGGAATGTTCGAATGCGTCCAGTCCTGACCGTTGGAGGTACAGGTATAGATGATGTCGTCCACGATGAGGACCGAGCAGTTGGCGGCGTTGTGCGGGAATACGCCCATCTCGTCCATCATGTCGTAGACCCAGATGACGTCGCCGTCCTGGGGCCCGGGCTCGATGGGTGGGGCTTTCCGTTCGGTGGGCTTGCCGCGATCGAGCAACACGTCCTTCACGGAGTACTTGGCTTCATCCTTGTAGGGGCCGTCGTTGCCGTTGGCCATCCCGTTCATGTCGATGCAGACGACCTCGCAACGGTTGGAAACGAAATAGGCGCGTTCACCCACGATGTCGGCCGAGGAACATACTCCGAGGTACTCCCAATCCGAGACCTTGCCGGC
>JANOHH010000722.1:0-5055 GCA_031406395.1 Verrucomicrobiota bacterium
CTCAACACCCGGGTGGCAGCGCATGCCCGAGAAACGCCCAAGCCCAAGCTCACCAAGGTCCTCGTTTGTGCCGAGGGTTATCCGGCATTGCGCATGAACACACAGGGGGCGGACTTTTTCAAAGAGACCTACCAACTCCAACGCGGCAGCACCGAGTTGAAACGGGAGGTCGCCACGCCGGGCGTGCTCCAAGTGCTCATGCGCGACCCCGGATTGGAAAAGCGCTGGCAGTGGGAGCCGCCTGCGGGCGCGAAGTTCTCCGGCCGGCGACGGTCGCTGGCGAATTGGATGACCGACGCCGATCACGGCGCCGGCCACCTGCTGGCCCGGGTCATCGTGAACCGGCTTTGGCAGCATCATTTTGGTCAGGGGCTGGTCGCCACACCGAATGACTTCGGCGTGCAAGGGGCGAAGCCCACGCATCCGGAGTTGCTCGACTGGCTGGCCGCCGAACTCATCCGCGGGGGCTGGCGGCTCAAGCCGATTCATCAGCTCATTATGGACAGCAGCACCTACCAGCAGGCCACGAGCGCCGATACCGCCAAGCTGAAGGCGGACCCGGCCAATGCGCTGCTCGCGCGCCGTTCGCCCCGGCGGCTCGAAGCCGAGGCGATTCGTGATTCGCTGCTCTTTGTTTCGGGTGTGCTGGACACGAACATGTTCGGCCCCGGCACGTTGGACGAGGCGAGCCGCCGCGCGAGTATCTATTACACGGTCAAACGTAGCCAGCTCATCCCCGCGATGCAGGCGTTCGACGCGCCGGAGCCACTGGTCAGCCAGGGCACCCGCCCCACCACGACTGTCGCGCCGCAGGCCTTGTTGCTGATGAACAGCCCGCAGGTGCGCTCGTGGGCTACCGCCTTTGCCAAACGCTTTGCTCCGCTGCCCAACCCACCGGTCTCGGAGGCCGTCAACCACGCCTATGACCTTGCACTCAATCGTCCGCCTACCAAACAGGAGCGCACCGAAGCTCTGGCCTTCATTGACCAGCAAATGACGCGCTATGGACAACAGCCCGACGCTTTTAAGCTGGCGCTGACCGACTTTGCCCAAGTCGTGCTAAGCCTTAACGAATTCATCTATGTGGACTGATCCCACCCTGCTCAATCGTCGGGAAATGCTCCGGCGCGCCGGCGGCGGCGCCGGCTTGCTCGCGCTCGCCGGATTGTTTCAAGATGCCGGACTGCTCCTGCCGTCCGCCCGGGCCGCGGCAGCCAACCCGCTCGCGCCCCATCCGGCGCACTTTCCGGCCCGGGCCAAGTCCGTCATCTGGCTTTTCATGAACGGCGGTCCGAGCCAGGTGGACACGTGGGATTACAAGCCCGCGCTCGCCAAATGGGACGGCAAGGAACTCGAGGGATTCGACAAGAAGACGGGATTCTTCACCGAGGCGGTCGGACCTTTGATGAAGTCGCCCTTCGATTGGGCGCAACACGGACAGAGCGGCACGTGGGTCAGTGACCTGTTCCCGCACATGGCGCGGCACGTGGACAAGATGGCGTTCATCCATTCCTGCCACACCGAATCAAATAATCACAGCCCGGCGTTGTTCATGATCAACACCGGCTCGACGCGTATGGGCTTTCCGTGCGTCGGATCGTGGATGACCTACGGGCTGGGCAGCGAGAGTCGGAACCTCCCGGCGTTTGTCGTGATGAGTGACCCGCTCGATCGCGGCCTGCCCAAAGGCCAGGCCAGCAATTGGGGCGCCGGCTTTCTCCCCAGCGTTTATCAAGGCACGTGGCTGCGACCCAAGGGTGATCCCATCGACAACCTTAAACCTCCGACCGGCATGGGCGAGGCCAGCCAGCGCGCCCAACTCGATCTGCTCGCGCGACTCAACCGGCAGCGCCTTGCGTCGTCCGCCACGGAGAGCGAGCTGAGTGCGCGCATCGAAAGCTTTGAACTCGCGTACCGGATGCAGACGGCCGCCCCCGAGGCGTTCGCCATCGAAAGCGAACCGGAACATCTCAAGCAGCTCTACGGTCTCGACCAAAAGCATTGCCGCCACTTCGCCGCGCAATGCCTGACCGCCCGGCGCATGGTCGAACGGGGCGTGCGTTGTGTGCAGATTTATTCCGGCGGCATGGAGAACCAGCGCAGTTGGGACGGTCATGAGGACATCGTCGGCAATCATCGCGGCTTCGCCCGCGAAACCGATCAACCCATTGCCGGATTGCTGGCGGACCTTGAACAGCGCGGCCTGCTCGATGAAACCCTCGTCATCTGGGGTGGTGAGTTCGGTCGTCTCCCAATCTCGCAAAAGGGCAGCAAGCCCGGCCGCGACCACAATCCCCACGCTTTCACCTATTGGCTGGCCGGCGGCGGCGTGAAAGGGGGCGTCCATCACGGCGCGACCGATGAACTGGGGCACAAAGCGGCATTGGAAAAGGTAAGTGTGAACGACCTGCACGCCACCATCCTGCACTTGCTGGGCTTCGATCATGAGCGGCTGACCTACTTCCACAACGGCCGCAACTTCCGCCTCACCGACGTAGCGGGCGAGGTGGTAAAAGCGATTCTGGCCTAACCGCACCCCGACCGAGGGAGGCACACGCAATGGCCACAATCTACAATTCCGTGCACTCGCGGCGGGCGACCCATTTCACGATCACGAATGGTTCAAGGCCACTAAACTTTATGGCACCGCTGGGTCGCTTCGCTGGCGTTGATCAACCTCAAATTCCCGCTTGTCAACCGGGGCGCAGCCGGTATGCTGTGCGCCCTTTTATGAAAGCTGACATTCATCCGAAGTACGTGGAAGCGGAAATCCGTTGTGCCTGCGGCAATGTGATCAAAACCCGCTCCACCAAACCCGTGATCATCGTGGGCATTTGCAACGCGTGCCATCCGTTCTTCACAGGCACCCAGAAATTTGTGGATACCGCAGGGCGCGTGGACAAGTTCCAACAGCGCGCCGCCAAAACCCTCGCCGCGCAGACCGCGTTCGAGGCGACCAAGAAAAAGAAGAAATAGCTGCTTTCCTGACAACCGCCCGCGCCCGGGTTCCAAACCGGGGTGCGGGCGGTTGCGTTTTTTGCGCCCGTGAATTCGCGATTTGTTAATGACGCATCGCGCGCGCCCCGGCGCGGCGCCCCGCTGATCGCTGATCATCAAACGTAAGACAATATGGATTTCCGACCGCACATTGAAAAATTTCGCGGCCGCTTTGCCGAGGTGGAAGCGGCATTGAGCGATCCCGCCGCGTTTGCCAATCCGCAGCGCGCGCAGGAACTCGCGAAGGAATACGCACGGCTCAAGGAGTTCGTCGCGGCGGGCGCGGGCTATCTCAAGGCCCTTGCCGACCTCGAGGAAAACTGGGCCCTGCTCAAAAGCGAACCGGTCGATTCCGAAATGGCGTTGCTGGCGAAGGAGGAAATTGCGCGGCTCGAAGCGGAGGAAAAGCACTTCGCCTTGAAACTTCAGTTTGGGCTGGTGCCGGCGGACCCCACGGACTCACGGAATACCATCGTCGAAATTCGCGCCGGTGCCGGCGGCTCGGAGTCGGCACTGTTTGCGGCGGACCTTTACCGGATGTACTCCCGTTACGCCGAGGCGCGCGGCTGGGAAATCGAGTCACTGGATTCCAGCTCGTCGGACCTGGGCGGGTTTCGAGAAGTGATTTTTCAAATCAACGGGCAGGATGTTTACAAACGGATGAAGTACGAGAGCGGCGTCCATCGGGTGCAGCGCGTGCCCGCGACCGAAGCGCAGGGCCGCATCCATACCAGCACCGCGACGGTGGCCGTGTTGCCCGAGGCCGAGGAGGTGGACATCGAGATCAAGCCCGACGAAATCGAGGTCAATGTCTGCCGCGCCTCCGGCAAGGGCGGTCAGGGCGTCAATACCACCGACTCCGCGGTGCAGATCATTCACAAGCCGACCGGCATGATTGTGCGGTGCGCCGATGGACGCTCGCAAATCAAGAACCGCGCCCAGGCAATGACCGTGCTACGGACGCGGTTGCTGGAAGCGAAGATCGCCGAGGAAAACGCGAAGTATGCGGCCAACCGAAAAAGCCAGGTCGGCACCGGGGAGCGGAGCGAAAAAATCCGCACCTACAATTTCCCCCAGAATCGCGTGACGGATCACCGCATTGAAGTCACGCTCTACAACCTGTCCACCTTCGTGGATGGGGATCTGGATCCGTTGATTGTTCCGCTGATGAGCAATGAACTGGAGGAGAAGTTGCGGGCGCTGAACACTTAACCGCCTCAAGTCTTTCGTCCAAAGTCTGACGTCCCGCCAAAGTGGACGCCGACGGCGGACTTCAGACTTCAGGCTCTGGACACAAGACTATGATCAAAGGACTCGTTTTCGATTGCGACGGTACGCTCGCCGACACCATGCCCCTGCACTGGCGCGCATGGCAGATCATCACCGAACGTCACCGCCTGCACTTCCCGGAGGAACGCTTCTATGCGCTCGGCGGCGTTCCGTCGCGCGACATCCTCAAAATCCTGGCCGCCGAACAAGGGCGCTCGCTTGACCACCTCGCCATCGCCCACGAGAAGGAGGAAGCCTATCTGCCGCTCATGGTGGATGTGGAACCCATTCACGCCGTCGTGGAAATCGCCAAGGCGCATGAGGGGAAAATCCCCATGGCCGTCGCTTCCGGCGGTACGCAGGCGATCATCTGCCAGGTGCTGGAACAATTGAATATTCGACACCTGTTCGCCGCCGTGGTCACGAGCGAGATGGTAACGAACCAAAAGCCCGCGCCTGATATTTTCCTCGAAGCGGCGCGCCGCATCGGGGTGGAGCCCAAACTCTGTCGCGCCTACGAAGACACCGATCTGGGCCTGGCCGCCATTCGCGCGGCGGGCATGGCAGCGGTTGACGTGCGGCAATGGCACCGCACACATCCATAGCGTCTCCAACACTTATTCGGTTCGCACCGAACCGGGCGACGTTTACGGCAATTATTTCAGAAACTTTGCACCGAGTTGTTCGTGCAAATGAGACCGGGCTCGCTCCGTTGCGGAGAGACGGAGGGTCGCCGCAAGCAAATACGCACGCCTTATTCGCCACGCACGCATCGCGGGGGCAGCGTCA
>JANOHH010000724.1:0-2103 GCA_031406395.1 Verrucomicrobiota bacterium
GACCACCTATCGCGAGAACTCCAAGTTCTTCCTCGACCCGATGAACCCGTCGAATTTCGAGGTGGTTTGGAACCGGGCTTCGACGATTTACAAATCGCTCGGCGCGATTGACACCCCGGTGTCTCCGGCCAAGGTGAAAGCGGCGGCCATCCTCGCCAAGCTATCCGAGGAATACAAAGAAGTGCGCGACCTCTCGCAGGCCACGTTCAAGCCGGGTGCGCTGTTCAAGACGGCCGAAGCCGAGACGGCGGAGATTCTCACCAAGTCCGTCATCGTTTCGTTCGAGCCCAACAAGACGGGGCTCAATCCCGAATACGATCCCACCATCCCGAGCGTGATGGAGGAAATCGGCAAACTCGCCGGCACTTTCGGCAACGCCTACATCGTCATCGAAGGTAATACCGACGCCAGCCGCAAAGGAGTGGTGCCCGCCGATCTCGTGCGCCAGCTCTCCTACGATCGGGCGGATTCGGTGCGCAAAGCGATCCTGGTCAAATACAAGTTCGACCCGAACAAGTTCAAGGTCATCGGCAACGGCTGGGATAATCCCGTTCCCACCATGTCGGACGCCAGCAATCCGGAGCACAACAAGAAGAACCGTCGCGTGGAAGTGAAGGTCTTCCCGTTGGAGAAGGAATAAGTGCTTGGCTTTTTCATCTTTGCTGCCGCCTTTGTGGCGGTGCTCACGCTCATCGTGCGGTTTGGCCAGTTGCGGGTCCGCGCCGATCTGCCGGAAGCCCGGGCGTTGGGTCTGACCCTCGGATTTGTCGGGCTCGTACTATTGGGTTGGTGGTTCGTTACGAACGGGGCAACGGTCGAGGCGCGCATTCTTTCACCAATTATTCTGCCCAGCCCGATGGAGGTGCTGCAGGCGTTTCCGAAACTCCACTTCGAACAGGGATTGGTCCGCAGCGCTCTCACTTCTTTCATCCGGGTCACCGTCGGGTTCACGTTGGCGGCCATTGTTGCCGTGCCGCTGGGAGTTTATATGGCCACGTTTCCGCCGGTATCGGCTTTCTTCCGGCCGCTGGCGTTGGTGGGCGCCTACGTGCCGATTGTCGTTTTTGTTCCGGTGACGCTCGCGTGGTTCGGCCTGAGCGAGACACAGAAAGTCGGCTTTCTTTTCATCGGTTGTTTCGTGGCGCTGCTGCCGCTGGTCATCAAGGACATTGCCAACGTGCCCGCCGCGTATCTCGATGTGGCCGTGACCAAGGGCGCGAGCCAGTGGCAACTCGTGCGCTACGTACTGTTCCCGGTCGCGCAGGCGGACATCTGGGATCATTTGCGCGGCGTCTACGGCGTCGGTTGGGGCTGGATCATTCTGGCGGAAGTCGTCAACGCCGAGCGCGGGCTGGGCTACCTGATGGACATCTCGAACCGTCGAGGTCACACCAACGCCATCTTCGCCATCATCATCGTCATCGTGCTGATCGCCGTTGCGTGCGACCAACTCTGGCGGTTGGGCGGACGCCTGCTGTTCCCTTACGCCAACCGGAAGTAACATGGACACGCCAACTCCAGCGAACCCTCCCGCGCCGATAAAGCCGCCCGAGGTGGTTCGTTTCAACAAGGTCACGAAATCGTTTGGCGAAGGACCGAACGCGAAGGTGGCCATTCAGGATGTATCCTTTGTGATTCAGGATTTGCCGGACGCCGGCGAACTCATCGCCATTGTGGGTCCGTCGGGCTGTGGCAAATCCACTTTGCTCCGGATCATCGCCGGGCTGCGACCCCATTTTCCAGCCACCTCCGGCGAAGCCCGCGTTTTCGGAAAGCTCATCGAGAAGCCGGACGCCGAACGTGGCATGGTGGACCAGAAGTATTCGCTCATGCCGCATCTGACGGTCGCGGACAACATCGCCTTCGGTCTGAAATTGCGCGGCGTCGGGGGCAAAGAGCGGCGCGATCGGGCGCATGAATGGGCGAAGAAGGTTGGCCTCGACGGAGCCGAGGACAAGTATCCATCCGAGTTGTCGGGCGGGATGCAGCAGCGCGTGTCCATCGCGGCTACCCTGATCCTGGAGCCGAAAATTTTGCTGATGGACGAGCCGTTCGGCGCGTTGGATCCTAAGATCCGGATGCAGATGCAGGCCCTGCTCGTGC
>JANOHH010000737.1:0-5710 GCA_031406395.1 Verrucomicrobiota bacterium
TGCCGTTCTTGAAGTCGTACAGCACGACGGCACTGTTGCGGGTGTCGAGATCGGCGGCATAGGCGAACCAGCGGCTGTCGGCTGACCAGTTGCCCCGGAAACCTTCAAGTTCGCCGTGATACATCCACTTTTGTTGATCAATCAGCCGGTTCGTTTTGCTCTCAAAATCGTAGGCCCAGATTTTCATGGCTTGATCAATCCAGACAATCTTCTTCGAGTCCGGCGACCATTGCGGTGGATAGCGGAAGCCCGGCCCCAGTTTCGTCAGCATCCGTTCTTCGGTTTCGCTTTCCGGATTGCGTTCGGCGTCGCGCACGGTCAGTTCGTATTCGCCTGACCGATCGCTCCAATACGCGATCAGTTTTCCATCCGGCGACCACATTGGATAACGCTCCGCCACGCCGGAACTGTGGGTGAGGTTGCGCACCACGCCATGTTCGGCGGGCGCGGAGAAAATATCGCCGCGTGCATCGAACAAAGCCCGCTTACCCGAGGGTGAGATCGTCGCCCACTGGAGGAGGCTGGAAACGTTTTCGAGGCGCGGCTTGAGCGTGGACCGATCCGTGGTGACGGAGATTTCCACCTCGCGGATCTTTTCCGTTTTGAGATCGAGGAGGTGAAGTCGCCCCGCGTTCTCAAACACGATGTCGCCGGGCCCAATGCTCGGGAAGTGGACATCGTAATCCTGGAAGAAAGTCACCTGCTTCAGACGATCGTTCCCCAGATCGAGCGACCAGAGATTGAGACGTTTGTTCTCGTCGCGGTCGGACAGGAAGTAGAGTTTGTTTCCCGACCACATCGGGACGGATTCAGCGGCGGTGGACCGCGTGAGGTTTCGCGCCTTGAGCGTGGCTAGATCAAACAACCACAGGTCTGGATTCATGCCGCCGCGGTACCGCTTCCAAGTCCGGAAATCCACGCTGATCGTGGTAAAGACAATTGCTTTCCCGTTCGGGGAGATCGCGCCAAACTCGCCGTATGGCATCGGCAGCTTTTCCGGCATTCCCCCTTCCGCCGACACTTGGTAAAGCTGATTGAACCGGTCCTTGAAGCTGGTCATGGTGGTGGCGAACAAAATCGCCTTCCCGTCCGGATACCAATCAATGACACGATCCGGCGCGCCGTGATGCGTGATGCGGTGGGGCAAACCGCCCGCCACCGGCATGGTGTAGATGTCGGTGTTGCCGTCGTAGTTCCCGCTGAAAGCCAACGTCGCGCCGTCGGGCGAAAACTTCGGAAACGATTCCTCACCGCGCGGCGAACTCAGTCGCACCGCCTCGCCACCGGCCTTGGGCGCAATCCAGATGTCGCCGGCATAGACGAAGGCAATCTGGGTCGCCGAGACGTCCGGTTGCCGCATCATGCGGGCGTCAATGCGGACGGGCTTTTCCGCCGCCGCGGCAAGGTCGAGGAGCAAAAAGCTAAGCGCCAGCAGCAGAAGTGAATTTGTAAATCGCATGGTTTGATTGCGCCGCGCCAACGGAAATGCCGAAGTTGCGAACACCGCACACTTTGCTGAAACACGCAAGCCAACACCAGAACGTTCCCCGTTACCATCCTGCAAAACTTAACCAAAATAGCCATTGGCAGAGCCCCGCAACCCTGATATAACCTCCGTCCGCTTTTTGTTGAGGCGGACCAAGCTTTAACCGAAAACGAATTATGTCACAGCATCGCAGTCTGCGCGCGGCTTCCACCCTGGGTGGCAAGCGCAACGTCATGAAGCGCTTCGAGCGCGTCGAAATCCTCAAGAAACGCGGCCAATGGAAGGCGGGCGACCGCATCACCGGCCTGCGCAAGACCAAGCCGGACGCCTGATTTCAGTGCCGAATTCGGAGCGTGGCGTGCGGAATCAGACCACCGCACGCTTTTTCGCATTCTGCCCTTGGCCCTTAAGCCTCGCCCTTGAACGTTCGTCTCCAAAAATTTCTGGCCGACGCGGGAATCGCTTCGCGCCGCGCTTGCGAACAGATCATCCTCGAAGGCCGCGTGGCGGTGAACGGCCAGCCCGCCAAGTTGCTCGGGACGAAGGTGGACCCGGACCACGACCAGATGACGGTGGATGGCAAGCCCGTCCGGACGCAACGAAAGCTGTATCTGGTCTTGCACAAACCCAAGGGCTGCGTGTGCTCCCGGAAGGATGAACATGACCGCCCGACCGTCTATGATTTGTTGCCGAAGGAATGGGCGGGCGTATATTCGGTTGGCCGGCTGGATTACGGCAGTGAAGGATTGCTTTTCCTGACTAATGATGGAGAATTTGCCCTGCGACTGACCCATCCGCGGTACGGGGTTCGCAAGCGGTACGTGGCGACGGTGGAGGGCAAGGTCACCGAGGAAATGCTCCGGAAATTCACGAGCGGCATCGAGGTGGATGGCGAGCGGCTCAAAGCGGAGCGCGGCTGGCTGGTGACCGCGACCAAGGCCCAGAGCGTGGTGGAATTGGAGCTGGCCGAGGGCAAGAACCGCGAAGTCCGGAGGCTGTTTGAATCGCAGGGGCTGGTGGTGCGTCGGTTGATACGGACGCAGATCGGAAAAACGAAACTGGGCGAACTAAAACCGGGGCGATGGCGGGCATTGACACCGGGCGAGATTAAAACTCTACTTTCCTGAGCTATGAAAAAGAACTTTTGGCTGACAATCGGAGTGGCGCTGCTGACGACTGGGCTGCTGGTGCGGGCGGATGAACCACTGACACCGGGCGCGGCCCAAACGCCGCCGCCAGTGAAAACACCGACGAAGAAGAAAACGGCTACCAAGCCCGCCAAGACCGTCAAAGCTCCGGTGGAGAAAACCACTGCGGCCATGGAAAAGCCCATCGTGCTGTCGCCCGGCGCGGCCACGGTTTCCGGCAACAATGTCAACGTGCGCGGCAAAGCCAGTTTCAGCGGCGAAGTGTTCACCAAGTTGAAATCCGGCGATGCCGTCACCGTCATTGAGCAGGTCATTGTGGAGAAACCCAAAGCCGGGGAGCCGGCGCAGTGGGCCAAGATTGCTTATCCGGCGGGCGCTCATGTCTGGGTCCATAGCTCCTACGTGGACGACAACAAGACGGTAAAACCGAAGAAACTCAACGTCCGCACCGGGCCTGGGGAAAACTACAGTATCGTTGGGGTGATCGAACACGGCACTGCGGTGAAGGAAATTTCCACGAAGGGTAAGTGGATCGAAATCGAAGCGCCCGCCGCGGCGTTTGGTTATGTCGCGGCCAATTATTTGAAGCAAGCCCCTTCGGCCGCCACGGTACCGGCCATTGTTTCCATTGCTCCGCCGGAGCCTCCGACCACGACCACAACCGTTCCGCCGCCCCCGGTCGTTGCACCCACAACTACGCCCGTGACCGCGGCGAATCCCACAGCCGAGCCCACCCCAGTACCCGTACCGGACGCGGCCAATGCCGGCGCCCCGCCCGCGGTGATCGAAGAAATTGAAGTGCCCCGTTTCGTAGCGCACGAGGGCATCGTCCGCGGCACAGTGAGCATCCAAGCGCCTACGAAATACGGGCTTTACAGCCTGGAAAATAACAAGCTGATCAACTATCTCTACTCGCCGACGGCCAGACTCGAAATGAGTCGCTACTACGATTCCCACGTCATTGTGAGTGGCCAGGAAGGTTTGGATGAGCGTTGGAAGAACACCCCCGTCCTAACCATCCAACGCATCCAGGTGGTTCAAGGCCCCTCCGCAAAGCCCATTCCTCCGAGGAAACCAATCACGCACAAAGGCCAATAAGATCATGTTTGTTGCTGCACGAATTGGAGTTTCCAGAGGGGCTCTTCAGTGATACCGGCGGCGAACCTCATTGACGGACGGTTCGTCGCGGCGCAAATCCAGAGCGAACTCACGCAGCGTATCGCCGCCCTCAAGACGCGAGGCGTGCAACCGGGTTTGGCGTTCGTGCGGGTGGGCGAAGACCCGGCATCGAAAGTCTATGTCGGTCGCAAGGAAAAAGCCTGCGCCGAACTCGGCCTGCTTTCCGAAACCCACGTGCTCCCCGAAGCCACGAGCGAACAGGATCTGCTCGCCCTGCTGATGCGGCTCAACGCGGAGGCCCGCGTGCATGGCATTCTCGTTCAGGCCCCGCTGCCGAAACCCATCCGGCAGGAAGTGGTTTACGCCACCGTGCTGCCGACCAAGGACGTGGACGGCTTTCATCCGATGAATGTCGGCAAGCTGATGCTCGGGGACGAATCGGGATTTCAACCGTGTACCCCGGCGGGCGTGCGCGAGTTGCTCGTGCGCGCCGGGGTAACGATTGACGGCGCGGAAGTCGTAATCCTTGGGCGCGGCAATATCGTCGGCAAACCGATGGCCGCAATGCTTTGTCAGAAAGGCCGCGCCGCGAATGCCACCGTCACGATCTGTCACTCGGCCACGCGCGACATCCAAGCACATTGCCGGCGCGCGGACATCATCATCGCCGCGATGGGTGTGGCGGAATTTGTAAAAGCCGACATGGTGAAACCGGGGGCGGCCGTGATGGATGTGGGCGTGAACCGGGTGAGCGATCCGACGGCGAAAAGCGGTTCGCGACTGGTGGGCGACGTGGATTTCGCCAACGTGCAACCGATCGCCGGTCGGATCACCCCAAACCCCGGTGGCGTTGGCCCCATGACGATTGCGATGCTGATGCAAAACACCGTGCGCGCGGCGGAGATGACGCTTCGTTGAAATTTCGCTTCGGAATCAATTAACTCTTAAAATTATGACCCCCACCCGTATTCTCCCCGACCTGCAATGCTCGCTCCTCTGCGAGGAAGTCCGCCAGGAAGCCAACGGCAATTTCTTCCTCGTCGGCGTGATCAATTTCATCCGCGTACCGCAACTGCCGGTGGTGGCCTACAAACTCAGCGTTTTTAATCGCTGGACCGCCGGGATTGGCCAGTTCACCGAATCCGTGCGGCTCATGGCGCCGGACCAGACCACGGTGCTGCGCAAGGGCGAGGTGAAGTTCGCCTTGCAGGATGCGGCATATCACGCGACCAACGTCACGCTGTTCGGCCAGGTGGAATTCAAAACCGCCGGCACTTATTTCCTCGAAGTGCTCGTGGACGACGTGATGAAACTGCGCTACCCCGTGCCCGTGATCGTCACGCCGCCGCCGCAACCCGGCGGACAAAATCCAAGACTGCCTGAAGCCGCGCCGCCCGCGTAGCCAAAACGCGTTCTTGAGTTTCTCCCGGCGGCTTCATTCCATGGAGAGCGATGGATGCCTCACCGCCAACGGCTTGGGAACCCTTGACGCCCCTGGGTGTGGCGGCGTTTGCCCAGGCACCGCTCCGGCGCTTGCTGCTGATGCAATTCATCGTCGCGGCGTTGGTCGGCGGCACCGTGGTGTGGTTGCTCCGCGATGCCTATTTTCCCACAATCAGCGCGGCCATCGCCCAATTACCGGCGGAAGGCGAAATTCGCGCTGGCAAAATGGATTGGCGCGGGGAATCGCCGCAACTGCTGGCCGAAGGGCATTTTCTCGCCTGGAGTGTGGACCCGGAGCATACCGGTGAAATTCGTTCGCCCGCCCACGTGCAGATCAAACTTGGAAAAACCAATCTCTTGATTCATTCGCTGCTGGGCTATGTGGAGGTGGACTATCCGCGAGGATGGATCATCGCGGTCAATCGGACGGAGCTGTCGCCGCTTTGGGGGGCGTGGCGGCCCTGGCTGCAGATCGTAACCGTCGCCGGTGTGGTGGTGTATCTCCTGATCAGTT
>JANOHH010000739.1:0-5189 GCA_031406395.1 Verrucomicrobiota bacterium
GGCGTTCCATCGCGTCCGCCGGGCTGACCGGCGAGCGTGCGATACGTGTGCGGCAGTTGCAGCTTCCAATTGCCGCTCATCACCGACTGCAACTGATTATTTTCGTAATAAAAGTAGTAGGCGTCGTGCGGGTTCTTGGCCCCGGGAGCGCCGGACAACAGCGGCCAGATGTCGAGTCCGTCAATCTTGTGCGGCGGCAACTCCGCGCCCACGAGCTTCGCCACCGTGGGTAGGATATCAATCGTCATCGCTGGTTCTTTGCACTCGCTCGCCTTCGGAATTTTCCCGGGCCAGCGCGCGATGAATGGCACGCGCACGCCGCCGTCCCAGCAAGTGCCCTTGCCTTCGCGCAACGGCAACGCCGATCCGGCATGATTGCCGTAGGAAAGCCACGGTCCGTTGTCCGATGTAAAAATCACCAACGTGTCCTTCTCCAGTCGGTGCTTTTTCAGCGCGCTCATTATCTGGCCCACCGACCAGTCTATTTCCATGATCACATCGCCAAACAGCCCCGCCTTGGACTTGCCCTTGAACTTGCTGCTCACGTACAGCGGCACATGCGGCATGCTGTGCGGCACGTAGAGGAAGAATGGCCGGCTTTTGTTCTGCGCGATGAAATTCACCGCGTGTTCCGTGTACCACGTTGTGAGTTGGGCCTGCTCCGTGCCGGTGACATTGGAAATGACCGTCTGCTCCCCCTCGATCAGCCGCAGGTCGGGATAGCCGGGTCGGCGTTTATGCTCCGCCAAAGTTTTATTTGCCTGTTCCGGATGCCACGGCCACATGTCATTCGAGTACGGCAGACCGAAGTAATCGTCAAAGCCGTGCCGCGTGGGTAGAAACTGCGGTTGGTCGCCCAAATGCCACTTGCCATAAATGGCCGTGGCGTAACCGCGTGACTTCACGATTTCGGCGAGCGTCACCTCGTTGCTGCTGATGCCAACTTTGGAATTCGGGCCCAACGCGCCCATGATGCCAACGCGGCTGGGATAACAGCCCGTCAACAAGGCGGAGCGTGAAGCGGAACAAACCGGTTGCGCATCGTAGAAGCGGGTGAAGCGGATACCCTCCGCCGCGAGCCGGTCAATGTTAGGCGTCCTGTAGCCTTTCGCGCCAAAACAGCCGACATCCGCGTAGCCGAGGTCATCGCAGAACACGATGACTATGTTGGGGTTGGTTGCGCGATCCGGTGCGGCTGACAAGGTCAGTGCGCCGAGTAACGAGAGTAAGGCGGGAAAGAATTTCATACTTGGTTTTACTGCGGTAGCTTGGCGGGTGGCACGTAATCCTTGTGCCAGGTTAACTCCCAGAGTCTCGGCAGCCGCACCGACTGCGCGTGACCATCCGCAAATACCATGTTAACGGCGCCTTTGTAAGGGCTGCCCGGGGGACTGGTCTGCTTCGATTTATCCGACGACCCAGCGGCATGGCGGGCGGTCAGGTAACGGCCCATCCCGCCATCGTTCCAACCGTAATAACCGTTGAAGGAGGGTTTGTCCGTCGCTTTTGGCCACGCATCCACCCAGACGGAATCGCCCATAACCGGGGTGGTGGCAGTGCGCTGCACCGAGCCCTCGGTCCTGAACGCCAGTTTCTCGTCCGGCGAACCGGGCGCCCAGCCGCCGCCATACAGCCAGGAATTGAAAGCAAAGCTGCCGTGGTAGCCTTTTGCGGTCGGGCTGCCCCAAGCGCCGTTGGTGGGCCACAGCCAGGCTTCATCCACCGTGCCGCACTCGGCAAACATGCCCGCCCCTCCCGGAGCGGTGATGCTCTTGCGCGCCGTATTGCCTTGATGTTCCGGGGCCACCGGACAGGTGCGGACCTTGTTCGCCGAGGCGTGGTGCTGCAAGTAAGCCGCCATCCACAAGTCCTGGTACTGCGCATAGGGCACCGTCTTGCCGAAGTCGTTCACATACATGAAATGCGCCAGGCCCATCTGCTTGACGTTGTTTAGGCATTGAATGCCTTGGCCCTTCTCTTTGGCTTTGGACAGCGCGGGCAGCAACATAGCGGCGAGGATCGCAATGATCGCGATCACGACCAGCAGTTCGATCAAGGTAAATGCCCGACTTTGGAAGGTGCGTGATTTCATAACTGCTTCTCCGCCATCCTACTTCTGATTGAACGCGGAGGTAAAGCGGAACCACTCGACAGAGTGGCCGTCCGATCTTGCCTGGTTTTCGTGATCATTTAATCCGTTTGGTCGCGCGTTACGACCGGTGTTTGATGCTACAGTCTGCCTGCTTTCACAGCGCCTATCCTTGGCCCCCATACCCTTGATCGGCCATTTCAATTTTACAACCATTTCGGGGCTCCGCCTCGCGATAACGGTTTTCGGCGAGCGAAACGCCGGGTACGACGGTTGGTTTGCCACGCCGCCACGTTCGCTGTCAGGACCGCGCGCTTTGGTATTTGATTGCAAAAACCGAATGCCAACAGCAACGATGGAATTGGGATGATTACTCTCCGACTCCAACATCGACTGGGGCTGACGCTCGCGGCGGTGATGATTCTTGGCCCCTGGAGCGCCCGCGCGGCGGACGAAGCCAGCAACCCCGGGACGCCGTGGCCGGCGATGGACGCGCTCGGGCGCAAGTTGCCCACGCCGGACGAGACTGGCCCGCCGCAGACAAACCGCTTCGTCGGCATTTTCTATTTCCAGTGGCTCGTTCCCGAGATGCCCATCCCCAAAAGTCCCAACTGGGACGGCCCCCATGATATCGGCAAAATTCTGGCGCGCGATCCGGACGCGCTGAAAAAGCCCGAATCACAGCTCTGGGGCCGGATCGGTGAATATCATTTCTGGAGCGAGCCACTGTGGGGTTACTACCGCAGCGCCGATCCGTGGGTGATCCGCCGGCAGGCACAATTGCTCGCCGATGCGGGCGTGGACACGTTGATCCTGGATGCCACGAACGCGGAGACGTACCGAAGTGTTTACCTCGCATTGTGCGCGGTGTTCCAGGAAATCCGCCAAACCGGCGGGCGAGCCCCGCTACTCGCGTTCATGCTGAACACGCAAGCAGGTGCAACGGCGCAGACGCTTTACAACGAGTTTTACAAACCTGGACTGTACCCGGAGTTGTGGTTTCGCTGGCAGGGTAAGCCGCTGCTTATCTGCGATCCGCAAGCGATCACCCCGGAGTTGCGCGCGTTCTTCACGTTGCGCGCCGCGCATTGGCCGTTCACACTCACCAACACGCCCTACGCCTGGCATTGGGAAGCCACCCATCCACAGCCGTACGGTTACACCGATGATCCCAACCAGCCGGAACAGGTGGTGGTTTCCGTGGCGCAGAATCTTCGCGCCCAGGATGGCAAGGTCACCAACATGAGTTCTGGCGAAGCACGGGGCCGCAGCTTTCACGACGGCCGCCAGGACCGAGCGCCCGGCGCAGTGAACCAGGGGCTCAATGCCCAGGAGCAATGGCAACGCGCTCTTGACCTCAAACCGCCCTTCGTCCTGGTCACCGGCTGGAACGAATGGATCGCCGGACGCTGGGGTGAACCGACGGGGCCGTTGGTGTTCGTGGACCAACTCGATCAGGAATTCAGCCGCGACATCGAGCCGATGACGGGGGGACACGGCGACAATTATTACTGGCAATTGGTGGCCAATGTCCGCCGTTACAAGGGCGCGCCAGCTTTGCCGAAAGCGTCCCCGCCCAAAACCATCCGCATCAGGGACGGTTTCGCGCAATGGCGCGACGTGTTGCCAGAGTTCGGGGATCACGTTGGCGAAACGACCCCACGCGACTTCGCCGGCGTGGCGGGTCAGCACTACACGAATCGTTCCGGGCGCAACGATCTGGTCGCCAGCAAAGTTGCGCGCGATGCGAAGAATATCTATTTCCAGGTGCGCACCCGCGCAACCATCACGCCGCACTCCGGCACGAACTGGATGTGGCTCTTGATTGACGCGGATCAGAATCCAGCCACGGGTTGGGCAGGGTACGACTTCATTGTCAACCGTACGCTCGGGGCAACGGGCGAATCCTGGTTGGAGAAAAATACCGGCGGCTGGAACTGGGAGCGAGTTTCGCCCGTCAGCCTGCGGGTCGAAGGAAACGAATTGCAACTGGCCATCCCACGAGCGGCACTGGGCCTTCCCAGGCGCGGGACCAAGACGGCGTTTGATTTCAAGTGGGCTGACAATCTTCAACGCCCCGGCGAAATCATGGACTTCTATCTCAGCGGGGACGTCGCGCCCGAAGGCCGTTTCAACTATCGGTATGCCAGCGAGTGATCGCGGGCTTTGCGACAAGTCCCTAAAGCCGCGACATCGTTGCGCCGAGACCAGTCATTTCATCCCGAACTCCGAAATAGAAGTTTGCGCAAGGGTGGTAGGGTCATCGCGCTGCGATGACCTCGCCCGCATCCAGCGGGCGAAAGAAATTGTACAGGAAGGTACAATGCAAACGTTCGTTCCGCGCCTGATACGGCGCGGGGGCATCGCAGCGCGGTGTCCCAACCAACTGCGAAGTTTGGGTTCACTCCAGTTCATTCTTCCGTTTGGCTTTGCTGTCGGCTCGTTGGAGTTCGAAGGGGCGCGCGTCTTTGTACTGATCGAGGGCTGCTTGTAACCGCTTCACGACCCCGCTCTTCGCCGCATCCAGGCGGGAAGGATCAATGGATTCATTATCGGCGTCGTAACCAAATTTCAACAACTTGCCGTCGCGGTTGAGCCGGTAGTGCTGATTAAATGCAAATTCGTCCGGCGGCTCGCGGCGCGGTGAATACCAGCAGTAGGCCCACTCGCGCGGCAGCCCGGGCTGGCCGCAGAGTTGCGGAAAAAAGCTTCGCCCATCCAAGCCCGCAGGAGTCGGAACGCCCGCAGCGGCGCAGATCGTGGGGAAAAAGTCCGTGCTGTCCACCAGGTCCCCAACGACCTTCCCGGCGGGAACCTTGCCCGGCCAGTTGGCGATGAGCGGCACGCGCATCCCGGCGGCGGTGGTGGTGCCTTTCGCGCCCACCACGGTGCGGTTGCCCATTTGCGAAACCGTGCCCCTTCCCGTGCCGTTGTCGCCGACGAACAAGATCAGCGTGCGCTTGCGAAGGCCGAGCGCCTCCACCCGCGCGACCACTTTGCCGATGAGCTTGTCCATGTAGGCCGTCATGTCGGCAAAATGCCGCTTGTCCTGATTCACCTTCTCGCCCTGGGCCTTTGGTTCGGCTCCGGCGTCTTCTTC
>JANOHH010000748.1:0-2204 GCA_031406395.1 Verrucomicrobiota bacterium
GGTGGCGATAATCTGATCCACAGTCGCCCTTGGCAGCATGTCGCCGGCAATTTGCTCAATCGTGAACTGGTCGAACGGCATATCAGCGTTGAGCGCGTTGATGACCCAATCCCGCCACGGCCAGATCGTGCGCGGCCGGTCCTTCTCGTAGCCGTTCGTATCCGCATAGCGCGCCAGATCCATCCAACGCCGGCCCCAGCGCTCGCCATAATGCGGCGAGGCGAGCAAGCCATCGACGAGGTTCTCATACGCGTCCGCTGAACGGTTATTGACAAAAGCGTCCGCTTCCTCCGGGGTCGGCGGCAACCCGATCAGGTCGAAGTAAACCCGCCGCGCCAGTGTATAGCGGTCCGCCGGCGGGGATGGCGCCAGTCCTTCTTTCTCCAGCCGCGCGAGAATAAAGTGGTCGATGGCGTTGCGCGGCCACGAGGAATGTTTCACCGATGGCAGCGGGGCCTGCTTTGGGAGCACGAAGGCCCAGTGTTGTTTGTATTCCGCGCCCGCCGCAATCCAGCGCTTGAGTGTTTCCTTTTCAGCGGCAGTCAGTTGGTTCTTCGTGCTCGGTGGCGGCATCACCTCATCCGGGTCGGCCGAAAAAATGCGTTTCACCAGTTCACTCCCCGCGGGTTTACCCGGCGCGAGCGCAACCGCGCCCGACTTGGCGGGCTGGATCGCCGCCTCGCGCACGTCGAGACGCACCTTCGACTTCCGCGCTGCGTCATCGGGGCCGTGACACTTGAAACAATTCTTCGATAAAATCGGCCGCACCTCCCGCGTGAAGTCGGGCCCCTCCGGGTTCGCGGCACTCAGGTGAAACTGGGTCGCGCTCCCCAAGATCATGCAAAGCAAACAAGGCCAAAGTGTATGCGTGGATAGTTTCATTTCATTGGCGTGCCCGGTTTCGGTCTGCCGTTGTTGGCGAGGATTTGGTGGCGGGTGGCGGGCGGAAAGCTCCGGAGGAGCGGCCTGTTTATAGCCAATCGTCTCCCAACGAACATCAAGCCCCAGCGGGGCGGCATGGAGTCCGGGATTCATAAATCTTGGTTCACCGGTTTGAAAATGTAGCGTTCTTCATACGGCACCCGAAATTTCTCGAGCAAGGCCAAATACTCTTGTTGAAACGTCTTGCGCGCGTGGTGTTGCTCCTGGTTCTGGATGTAACGGATGACGGTGGTCAGGTGGGAATGGGAATAAGAAAACGCGCCAAAACCATCCTGCCAGCCGAACCGGCCCGCGACCCACCGCTTGCGGTTGATGAAATTGGTCGCGCCGGTCTTGAGGTCCCCCACCAGATCCGAAAGGGCGATGTTTGGCTTTTGGCCGATCAAGATATGGGTGTGGTCGGGCATGCAATGAATCGCCAGCAGCTTTTGGCCCTGCGCGGCCACAATGCCGGAGATGTATTTCTGAAGGTCTTCTTTCCATTGCGGGCGGACGAGGTTTTGCCGTCCTTCAACGGCGAAGACGACCTGAATGTAGATTTGGCTGTAGGTGTTTGCCATGTTTGATGCCGCTCCTACGGAGCTTGGCGGCTAGGTTGGTGATTTGCTATAAACATATCGCTCCTATGGAGCTTTGCCATTTTGTGATCGCGTTCACTACAAACATGTCGCGCCTGACGGCGCTGAATGGAGGGTTGGGTTTCACGCAGCGAGGAGTTGGTGGAGGGTGGAGTCGAGGAGGTGCGCGCCGAGGGTGGGGCTTCGGCACCAATGCGCCACCTTCGCTTCGATTTGGGCCAGGAGCAGGATTTGATTCATCAATCCGTTCATCGTCGGTGGTCCCCGGTGCGTTGGATATGATTCAGGGCTGCATGGGTGTAACGCCAATTTTGAAATGAATCGAAGGCCGCAAACTGGTAGGCCAGCACGATCAGCCAGAACACGAATTGATAGCTGCCCTTGGAGCATTTGTGGCGCAAGCGTCGTTGCGCGAGGAACGCTCCGGGCCAGCCGCCCAACAACTCCAACAGATGCAATTGCGCCTCCGGCACGCGCCACAAGCCTTCTTCGGCCCGCCGTTTGTCCACGGCATAAACCCAATAGGCCACCGCACTGAGGACGAAGGCGTAAATCCCGAGCCAATGATAATCCGGCCCGAGCCGTTGCACGGCATAAACTGGCAAGGCCAGCAATCCAGCGATCACCAGGAGGCTCATGCGGCGGGGAGGGGGGTGAAGGTGGGGGCGAGGAGGTGCGCGCCGA
>JANOHH010000793.1:0-2535 GCA_031406395.1 Verrucomicrobiota bacterium
TCAAAGGGTCACAGGACTCGCACCCCATGTTGGTTATGGTCAGGCGAGCTTACGCCCACGTCGTACTGCCAAAAGCAGGCCAGATTTGTGAGCCGCCCCGAAATCCCGCTGAAGCACAGCGCAAATTTGTTTTACGAACAACCGGCGGTGGAAAATCTTTTCCCAAGCTTGCACCTTGAAAACCAAGGTTGTCTTAAAGAAAAACCTTTTGTGTAGGCGACCAAACCAATTCCCCTCGACGAACAAGGTTGGAAAATCTCACGCCCGGCAACACCTACAACTTTGAGGCCCGCACCGTGGGTGGCAAGACGGGTTATCCGGATTGGAGCGATCCCGTCTCGCACATGTCGTTGTAAGCCGAGCCAAAACAAACCAAAGGGAGGCATTCACAGGCGTCCCTGCGGTTGTTCATTGCCGGGTTCAATGGCGTCAAGCGGATGTCAAAAACTTGTCCGCAAGACAGATATCAGGAGTCACCTACTCGCACTTCCAATACCGGAGGCGTTAGAGACTCGTCACCTCGTATCCTGCAATTTAAACAGCATGGTTAAGCCCCCATGCCGTCTTCAAACGAGCCGGCGGCGACCGGAAAGCAGAGGTGGTCGCGCACATATTGGATGCCATTGGCGCTGGTGGCATCGAGGTCGCGATAGGCGCTTTCAGCTTCGACAATCAGCGGCGCGGTCTTGGTGCCCATCACGTCACAGTAACGCTTCGGGTAGCCCACGTTGATGAGCAGCTCGACGTAGCGCGTCATGTTCAAATCCCCCGACGGGATGTCCACGAATTGCATCGCGCGGTCGGGCCAGTTCGGCGCCATCATTCGCAACGGCAGTCCGGGGCGGACGACATAATTCTTCACATGACAGGCGTAAATACGCGGACCGACCTTGCGGAAACGTGTTTCCCAGTCTTCCCCTTCCCAGCAATGCGATGGATCGGCATTTACGGTCAGGCATTTGTCGCCGCCACAAATCTGCACCAGCATGTTAAATTCATCGGCGCACATCGCGGCCGTGCCGGGATGAATCTCGTGCGCGAGGTAGAGGCCGAGCTTGCGCGCGTGGGTGCGGAGCTTGCCGGTTTTTTTCACGAAACGATCCTGCCCTTCCTTGAGCAGGTCGTAATCGCCACCCTTCCAGAACCCCCACGGATAACCGGTGGCCAGTTCCCAGCCAAACGCCACGCCCCAAAACATCGGCATGATTTTGACGCCCAGTTCCGCACAGAGGTCCATCAGGCGCAGGCAATAATCCTCCGCCCAGCGCTCGATGTCGGCGGGCGATTTCTTCGCCGCGTCGGCGGGAATGAACGGGCGGACGGTTGGACTGCCCGTCCACGCCGTGGTGTGAACCCAGAAGGCCGTATGCGAGGAGACGCCGTCCAGGTTGAGTTTGGCCTTGGCGAAGGTGTCTTTGATTTCTTTCGCGGTCTTAAAACCTTGGCCGGCCTGCAACATGTAGTTCGAAGGCTGCGCCCCGGCCGCGCCGGACTTCCGGGCGTAGTCGAGAAACTGAACGAGGGATTTAGCGCCATGTTGCGCGCCTTCGACACTGGGGTGATAACAAGGTTGGCTCATAAAATAAAAGATTTATTATTTCGCGGGCAGAATAGTCGCGGCCAGGATTTTTTCAACGGAAATTCCGGGTCGCAATATGGTTTCGGCCAAGGGCTAGCTGCGGCGTGGCTACTTCACCTTTACGAACTTGTGGAGGTGGCCAAATTTACTCCACTCCGCCACGATGAGGTTGCCCTTTTTGTCGATCGAAGCGCCGTGCGGTGAGTTGCAGATACCTTCCTTCCACTGGTCCGGTGGCAGACCGAAGTTGGCCCGTTGTTTCTCATCGGGATTGTCACCTACTTGGGCGGCGATGTTGCCGGCTTTGTCCAAGACCGTGACCCGCCCTTGAAGCTCGGGAAACACCGCGTAATCGCCCCGGATCTGCACCGCGGCCGGCATCCGCAAATCTTTCTGGATGACTTTTACGAAGTTACCCTCGAGATCCCAGTACTCCACGCGATTGTTGTTGCGGTTGCAAACCAGCAGGAGCGGTTTGCCCTGCCGCGTGTCCAGTCCGATGCCGTGACAGGTTTTGAATTTTCCCTCCGCCTCGCCCGGCCCGCCGAAGGCTTTCACGAACTTGCGGTCTTTATCAAACTTGAGCACATAGTTCGCCCCGTAGCCATCGGCGATGAAAATCGAACCATCCGGCGCGACGGTGACCGCGCAAGGGTTGAACCCTTTCTCGTCCTTGTAGATTCCCGCCTCCGGCGGATAATGAATCGCCCAAAGCTGCTCGCCGTCGAGCTTGAGCTTGACGACTTCGTGATCCGCTGGCCGCGCGGCGTAAATGTATTCCCCACCTTTTTCGGCGCGAATTTCCAGCGCGTGAATACGCGTCGGCCCAAAGGCCCGCAAGAACTTGCCCTTGGGTGAGAAGACCACAATGCCCCGCTCCGTGTCGGTCGTGACGTAAATATTACCCTTCTTGTCCAGCACCACGCCGCCGTGGCACGGGCCCAAAAGCTGGCTGC
>JANOHH010000866.1:0-15451 GCA_031406395.1 Verrucomicrobiota bacterium
CCCGGCAACGCACTGAACTAAATGACGTTGGATTTTCATGATGTGACTGGATTGGTTTTTGTTTTTTCGTTCTTATTGGGCGTCAAACACGCTGCTCTCAAATTGAGCAGCCGCTTTATCGACCAATGATTGGAACCAATAATTGATCAAAAAAAAACAAATGCAAATAATTTTTCTAAAAAAATTGCGATGGGCCGATCAGCCTTCGCGGGCGCAGCAGAGGTCCGTACGAACACCGACCTGGATCCAGACCGGAGCCAGGGAGCCCTGCACGACCTTTCCCCTCTTTCCGAGCCGCAGCTATTCAGTCGGAATTCAAGGCTCAGACCTCGGGCGGCCAAGCTGAAAGACGGATCCCGCAAGCTTCGAACTGGTGCTCTTCATAGCTTGCCACGCAAACCACGGAGCGGCGAAGCCGCAACCAAAATGGGGACGTCGGGGCCGCGGTCAGGGGAATACAATTCAGGGCATTGTCGCTATTCCTCTGACCCACATTCCTCTGACGTCTCCTCCGGCCTCGCGCCCACACCATTCCAAATCCTCTTAGCCTGAGAGTATTCGAATGCATTGCGGCGCAAAGGCCCGAGCCGCCGGGGCCAGCTATTCTCCAAGGCTATCTCCCCGCCTCGTCGGGACCGGCGAAGCTGTTTTGAACGCAGAGGACGCCAAGTTCAACAAAAAGGAAGGCCGAGGCAGGATTCCTCTGTGGCCTTGGCGAGAAGCTTTGCGACCTCCGCGCTTAATCTGGCCGGCGGCCGTTTGGTTACGAGTTGGCCTACTGTGGCTTTCGTTGAGCGTCTTCGGCATGTCGGTCAGCGGGACGGAAGCAAGGAACCAAGGGCGCGTGCCGGTAAGCGGTACCAGTCGGCTTTTCGGTGGGGCGAGCGTCCTCGCGAGCCGGCTCGTCAGTAACCTCGCCCCACCAAACTGTACCACTGCCCGCGCAGGACTGTTTCAGCCAAGCGCCTGGCGCAAGTTAGCCACCGCTTTGCGATCGGTCATCGAAAATTCATCCTCCGGCGGCTTGAGCGTGCCGCCGAAGGAAACCTGCGGGCGGGCGGCCACCGAGCGATCTTTGCTGGTGGAGCTTAACGAGGCATGCACCTGATCGCAGCCCGTCCGGCTGACCACGTCGGCGACCGTGAACCGGTTGATACCCCCGGCCGGCAGGATCTCAATGCGCCCCGCGGCATGGCGGAGGTATTGGGCGATGTTGGCCACACCATTGTAGGCGCTGCTTTCCTGACCGGAAGTCATCACCCGCCGGACGCCCAGATCAATCAACTGATCCAGCGCAGTCAGCGGTTCAGGCACGACGTCGAACGCGCGATGGAAGACGATCTGCCGACCGGCCGCCAGTTTCACGATTTGCCGGCAGCGATCCAAATCAATCGTGCCGTTTGGAGTCAGAATTCCAAACGCGATACCGTCCGCACCCTCCGCCAGCGCGGTTTCAACGTCGCGCTGCATGACTTTGAAATCGCTGGCGCTGTAGCAGAAGCCACCCGCGCGCGGCCGGATCATGGCAATGAGTGGGATGCGGATTGCCGCCCGGGCTTCGCGCAGGGCGCCGAACGAGGGCGTCAGGCCGCCCAACATCAGAGCGCAGTTGAGTTCGACGCGATCCGCGCCGCTCTGTTCCGCCACCGCACAATCCTCGGCGGAGGCGGTGCAGATTTCCAATTGGATGTGCGGGCGGTTCACCGTTCGATGGTGCCGATGCCCGGATTGGGCAACACCCGGCTGCTGGCCGGCGTGGTCACTGAGTATTGAAAGCCGCCATCCGTCCCCGCCGCGCCATAACGACCTTGTTTGTCTAGCGCGACGAAGTTGATGCTCAGGTTCGCGCCTTTGGGTTCGTTCTGGATGATGCGTCGGATCGCTTTGACACAAGCTTCCTGCGGCGACATGCCCTGACGCATGAACTCCACGATGAGAAACGAGGCGCAGTAGCGCATCACGTTTTCGCCGATCCCCGTCGCTCCGGCCGCCCCCACCTCGTTGTCCACGTACAGGCCGCTGCCGATGATCGGCGAGTCGCCGACACGCCCGGGCAGTTTGCCGCCCAGGCCACTGGTGGAGCAACCGCCCGCAATGTTGCCGTTCGCGCCCAAAATGAGCAGGGCGATGGTATCATGATTGTCCGCCTTCTTTTCGGCGGGCTTGGATTTTTGCGCGGCCCGTTGCTTTTGCCACTGGTCGTATTTTTCCCGGGACTTGAGTTCGACGGACTCCAAACCTTCCTCCAGGGCAAACATGCGCGCGCCTTCGCCGACGAGCAGGACATGCTTGGTTTTTTCCATCACGCGCCGGGCGGCGGAAATCGGATGGCGGATGCCTTCGAGTCCCGCCACGCTGCCGGCCTTATGGTCGGGGCCGTTCATGATGCAGGCGTCGAGCTGCACCACGCCGGCAGCATTCGGACTTCCGGACAATCCAACGGAGCCGTCACCGGCGGACTCCGTCACCCAGATACCTTGTTCCACGGCGTCCAAAAGCGAGCCGCCCCCGAGCAGGATTTTCAACGCCGCTTCATTGGAGGCCTTGCCGAACGGCCAGGTGGAAACGATCAACGGCACTTCGCCCTTTTTCGCATCGGGCTCCGCACCGCGGCCAAGGTTGACGGTTGAGGCGGCGAGCACCCCGAGGGCCGCCTGATTCAAGAATGTGCGTCGTGTCATAATTTCGGAAAGTGTTTTGGTTTTGTTATGCGGCCCCGACCGCCACCGGACTTGTGATCGGCGGTCAAGGTGGAAGTGTTGGATTCACTGCCGCCGCCGTCAACCCCTGTTTTCGCCAATTTGGCCACAGGGGCCATCCGCGCACGTCCCCCGAGGTCGGGTCGTTGCGCTGCGACGACCAGCGCCGCATAAAGCGGCGCAATCGGGTTAGGAAGCGATACCACCGGTAAGTCACCCACGTTCGTTCCGCCCGCTCGCGCGGGCGGGTTCGTCGCAGCGCGACGAACTCCACCATTAGGGGGCAGGGTCCGGATGCGGTCCAGCGGCTGGCTGGAGAAGCAGGCTTATGTTGTTCTGCGCCGAAGTCGCGTCATTTGATGCGCGATTCGCTGAAACTTTTCCTTCCCGCCACCGTCCTTGCTTTGCGTATGCTAGGCCGATGATGCGTGGGAAACACATCTGGACGGTTCCGCTGGTTCTCGCCCTGCTGGTCAGTGGTGTGGGCTGGTGGGCGGATCTTCAGTTGCGCGGCACGATTCAACAGGTGTTGCGGTCGGACTTGCAGGCCACGCTCGACGCCAACGTCACCGCCCTGGAAATCTGGATGGCGAATCAGAAGCGGATCGCAGCCGCCCTGACGGAAGAGCCACGTTTCAAGGCCGTTGCCTTGGAGTTGCTGGAACATCCGACGGCGGGCGCGACCAACCGCGCGGCCATGGCTGACTTAGCGCGCCAGTTGACTGCGACCCAGCGGCTGCCCGAACGCCTGCGCACGCTCGGTTACGGCATGGCGCTGTTGGTCAGCACCAATTACACAATTGTAGCCGACACCGGTCGCGGTCGGGGCCGTGGTCGGGATCCTGATCCGGATCGCCACGGCATGCCGGTTTTCAGCGAACTGCAACCGAAGTACGCTGAACTATTTGCCTCGGGCGAACCCATTCTCATCACCCCGTTCAAGCTCAAGCTTCCGGAAAATCCTCGCGGCCGACTGGGGCCGGGCGGCGGGCGAAATCTTCCCCCCGGCTTCGGCCCCACCAACGGGCCGCCGCCGGATTTCCTGCTGGCGCGACCAGGGCAGCCACCGCCGCGCGATTTGACAGTGATGCAGGTGGCCGCACCGGTGAAGGACAGCGCCGGTCGGACGCACGGGGCGCTGGCACTGATCATCAATCCCGATACGGAATTCACCCGCATTCTCTCCGTGGCGCGCTCGGGTGATTCCGGGGAGACCTTCGCCTTTGACGCGGAGGGCATCATGCTTTCGAAGAGCCGGTTCGACGAGGAGTTGAAACGGTTCAAGCTGCTGAAAGATGAGCCGGACGCGGTCTCGGCTTTGACCCTGGCGTTGCGGGATCCGGGCGGGGATTTGACGCAAGGATTCATCGCGAGCACCAACCTCTCCTGGCCGCTGATGGCCATGGTCGAGAAAGCCATCGAAGGCGGGTCGGGTATGGAAATTGAACCGTTCCGGGATTATCGCGGCGTGGCCGTGGTGGGCGCCTGGCGCTGGTTGCCGGCCTATGGGTTCGGCGTCGGCACCAAGATTGACGCCCGGGAAGCCTTCCAGCCGCTGCGGGTGGTGCGGCGCGTGTTCCTCATTCTGTTTCTGTTGCTGGTGCTGGCGTCGCTGGTGATTCTGCTGTTCTCCGTCAGGCAAGTGATCTGGCGCCGACGGTTGACGGAGGCGGAACTAAAAGCGCGGCAACTGGGTCAGTACAAGCTCGCGGAAAAAATCGGCGCGGGCGGGATGGGGGTGGTTTACAAGGCGCATCATGCTTTGCTCCGCCGGGAAACGGCCATCAAACTATTGTTGCCGGACAAGGCCGACCCCGCCGCCATTGCGCGATTCGAGCAGGAGGTTCGCTTGACCTGTCAGCTCACGCATCCAAATACGATCCAGGTCTATGATTACGGCCACACGCCGGACGGGATTTTTTATTATGCGATGGAATATCTCGACGGATTGAATTTGCACGAACTGGTTCAGCGCTACGGCGCGCAACCCGAGGCGCGCGTGGTTCACATCCTCCGGCAGATCTGTGAATCCTTGAGCGAAGCGCATGGCGTGGGCTTGATTCATCGGGACATCAAGCCGGCCAATGTTTTCCTCTGTGATCGCAGCGGCATTCCGGACAGCGTGAAGGTGCTCGACTTCGGCCTCGTGAAACACGTGAGCGATCAACCGGACAAACTGGCCGCCCCGGAATTGCCGGGCGCGGGCGGCATGGTGGGCACGCCCAACTTCATCGCTCCGGAGGCGATCCAGGATGCCAACCGGTCCGACGCGCGCAGCGATTTGTATTCGCTCGGGGCGCTCGGCTATTTTCTTTTGACCGGCCGCGAAGTTTTCGAGGGTGACTCGATTGCGGAACTCTGTCGGCAGCACCTCCATGAAATCCCCGTATGGCCTGGCCTGCGCGTCGGGAAACTTTTCGACCCGCGATTGGAAGCGCTCTTGATGCGTTGTCTGGAGAAAGATCCCGCCGCCCGGCCGCAATCCGCCCGCGAACTTGCGCAGTTGTTGTCCGCGGATCCGCTGGCGGAACGATGGACTTCCGAACACCGAGCCGCTTGGTGGACGGAGCATCGCAAATCCATTGCTGGACTCTCCCGTCCCGTAGGCACACCTGATTCTTCGCCGATCGATCAGACGGTGAAAATCGAATTCGCCGACCGTACTCCGTGAGGCTGGACGCTGGCCGGCAGGAAATATCCGTGTTCATTTCCGCGTGGCCTTGGTTAAATCTCCAGGCACGATGAAACGAACCATCCTGATTTATCTAGTCCTCCTGGCATTCTTTGGGGCCGGAATTTTTCTGGCGATCAAATGGGGGCAACGCCTGCCCGCGCCGACAACGGAGAACGGATCCGGCGTAAGTGTCGCTGGACCGGTCGCGTTCGGTGATACGACTTCGCTTTGGGCGCCGTTCCGCGCCAACTTCAAAGAGCCGCTCAGCCGGCTCCTGCTCCAAGTCATCGTGATTGTCCTGGCCACCCGTTTGGTGGGCGCATTGTTCACCCGCTGGGGCCAGCCGTCGGTCGTGGGGGAAGTGCTCGCGGGGATTCTGCTCGGGCCGTCGTTGCTCGGCTGGCTCTGGCCGACCGCCTCCGGCTTCATTTTTCCGACCGAAACGTTGGGCGTCTTGAAACTACTCAGTCAGATTGGCGTTTGCCTGTTCATGTTTGTGGTGGGACTGGAACTGGAGGTTAGCCATCTCCGGCAAAAAGCCCAAACCGCCGTGCTCGTGAGCCACGTCGGCATCTTGTTCCCTTATTTCCTCGGCGTGGTGACGGCCTTGCTCCTCTATTCCAGTCTTGGCGCGCCCGGAACTTCGTTCACGGCGTTTGGCTTGTTCATGGGGATTGCCATGAGCATCACCGCCTTTCCGGTGCTGGCACACATTCTCAAAGAGCGCGGCCTCACGCGGACGTTTCTGGGCAGTACCGCCCTGACCTGTGCCGCCGTCAACGATGCCACCGCGTGGGCCATCCTTGCCTTCGTCGTCGCCATCGCACGGACCACCAGTCTGGCGGCCACGACTTTCGGCCTCGGGCTGGTAATCGTGTTCGTCGTAGTGATGCTGTTCCTCGTGCGTCCGCAATTGCCGCGCTGGCTGGCGGTCGCGCGGATGGAGGCCGGCGGCCCGAGCCGTGGGGCCATGGCGGCCGTGTTGCTGCTGATTCTGACTTCTGCACTGGCAACGGAGCTCATCGGCATTCACGCCTTGTTCGGCGCGTTTGTCGCCGGCGTCGTGATGCCGCAGAAAACCGAGTTTCGCGAATACCTCATCGTGCGGCTGGAAAATTTCAGTTCGCTGTTTCTGTTGCCGCTGTTTTTTGCCTATAGCGGGCTGCGCACGCACGTCGGCCTGTTGAACGACCCGACGAGCTGGCTGATCTGCCTGGGGATCATCGGGGTCGCCACCCTCGGCAAACTCGGCGGCACGATGGTGACCGCGCGGCTGACGGGCATGAACTGGAACGACTCGTTCGCGCTCGGGGCATTGATGAATACGCGGGGTTTGGTGGAACTCGTCGCGTTGAACATCGGCTACGATCTGGGCATCCTGTCGCCCCGCATCTTCGCCATGATGGTCGTGATGGCGCTGGTCACAACGTTTCTGACCGGGCCGCTGTTGAACTTGGCGGAGAGCGCGAAACGGCGCGCGGCTGCAGAGGTTGCTGTGAAATAACAAGGCTCACTCAAAACTCTGTGTTCAACCGTGGTTAAACTCTCCGCGCACTTTATGGAATACGCAGCGGTCATCGGACTGGAAACCCACGTCCTGCCCATTGTAAAATCGTCCGTGTGCATTCTTGGCAGGAGACGCGACTGCGTGTAGAATTCCACTATGTCAAATGACCAACTACTCGCCCGCGTAACGGTGGATCCCAACATCTGCCACGGGAAGCCTTGCGTTCGCGGCCTGCGTTATCCGGTCGAAATGCTGCTGGAACTTCTTAGTAGCAACATGACGGTTGCCGAAATTCTAACGGACTACCCGGATTTGGAAGCTGATGATCTCCGGGCGGCTTGCGCTTATGGCGCACGCTTGAGCCGGGTACAACGGGTTGAGCCTTTGGCCGCGTGAAATTCCTGGTTGATGCCCAGTTGCCCCGGCGGCTCGCGCACATCTTGGTTGAAGCAGGACATGACGCGGTCCATACGTACGATCTCGTCACCGGCAATCGCACGCCAGATTCAGATGTTTCCACCGCCGCGGATCGGGAGCACCGGGTGGTTGTGACCAAGAACAGCGATTTTGTGAGTTCGTTCTGGCTGCACTTGCGTCCGCAGAAATTGCTGCTCGTTTCGACCGGGAACATTTCCAACGACGAGCTTCTGGTTCTGGTTCGTAACAACCTTACCGCCATCGAATCTGCCTTGTCCCAAAATCGTTTTGCGGAACTGACCCGCACCACGCTGACCATTCATGTGTAAACTTCAACGTGGCGGGTCGCTGCCGCTCGTGGTTAACTCCGCCCGTACTTTATGAAATACGAAGCGGTAATCGATAAAGCGAAGCGGTTGCCATTCAGAGGAAGTGCGAATAACCTCTCCTGAGATCGGGCAATCGGACGCATGAAAATTTCTGACGATTACAAAGCCAAATTTCGCCTCTGGGCTGCAAACCCACAGGTCATCCCGGCGTCCGCTCCGGCGAAGATTCCGCATTTCAAGAGCAAACGCTTCGCATCGCATTTGGAAATGAATGCCTGGAAGGATTCGCTGCTTCGACAGTCGGCGCAGTCAGTGCCCGCGAAATGAATGAACTGCTTCAAGGGTTTAATGCGGCGGACAGGCCATGCGATTGGCGGGTATGCCGCGTTATTCGATGGACTGGGATTTATTTATTCCGCCTCGTGACGAACAGAATTTCTCGAAGCTGAATCAGATCCTGGAGCCCGAACTGGATCTGCCACTCGTTCCGCTCGGAACCCGGGGTGAGAACTCCATCCAAACCTATCAAACCCGTTGGGGCGTTCTGCAATTCCATCTCGGCTTGCCGGGGGTGCCGCGTTTCGACGAAGCAGAACGGGCGTCGCTGATGCGCCAGACGGAGCAAGGGACGACCGTAAAGTGTCTTTCCGGCCTTCACCTGCTGGCCGCCAAGCGCGCGGCCGATCGCCCGCAGGATCAGGCGGACATTGAATTCCTGGAAGAGCTGCAGCGGCTGGGAAAGCTTTCCTAACCCGCCGAGCCGTCCGGTTTCTCCACCGACTTCAAAAATTCGTGTCCATCCGTGTCCATCCGTGGTTAAATCTCCTTGCACTTTATGGACTACGAGGCGGGCATTGGACTGGAAATCCACGTCCAGCTTACCCCCGAAAAGTTAAGAAGAGTTTTAATCTCCAAGGGATTGCGCCCCTTACCTCAGATCATGCTGCCTTCGCCGGCCCAGTGATCTTTGTGGGGAATCAAATTCGGTGACGCGCAAGTCCGCCAGCTCAAGTTTGCTCTACCAGCGGTTCGTATTGGCGCAGACCGTCTCACGCCGCCGCGAGTTTGGTCACCACGTCCGGCCCCATCACCCCCAGCATCGGGCTCCCGGAAACTCGGCTGCGATCTGGTAATAAGCACTTCCGCGCGGCGATGGGGCGGCGACCGTCGCCGCAATTTCCGCCGTCCGTACCAGTTCTTTGCCCGGCATCACGACTTCCTGCACCAGCCCGCGACGAAGCACCTCCGCGGCGCTGAATTCGTCATCGGTCAACAAAGAGCGCATTGCGTTGCGCGAGCTGATTTCCTGCCTCAAGCGGAGCGTGGCGCCGCCGGCGGGAAAAATGCCATGCTTGATTTCGATCTGGGCAAAGCGCGCGCTGGCGGCAGCCACGCGGATGAAGCATCAAGAAGATTTGAATAGGCGCCGCCAAGTGGCGGTCGAACCTCGGTTTACGGGCCCAAGTGCCAAGCTGAAATAGCCGGCGGGCCGGCGAAATCTTTGACTTGAATCCGAGCAGACCTTTTCATTAACTCAACCTATGCAAACAAAAATAACACCCTCAAAAATTCACACCTCGTACCTGTCGCGACGCCAGTTTGTGCGCCGCACCTCGCTAGCTGCGGGCGCGGCGGCGTTTACCTTCCCCTACATCGGCCGCGTCTTGGGCGCTAACGACCGCATCAATATCGCCTGCATCGGCGTGGGCGGCAAAGGCGATAGCGACAGCAACGCCGCCGCCGAGTGCGGCGGCAATATCGTCGCCATCTGCGACGTGGACCAAAACACGCTTGATAAGAAAGGCCAACAATTCGCCCAGGCCAAGCGCTTTCAGGACTACCGCAAGTTGCTCGATCAAATGGGCAAGGACATTGATGCCGTGACCGTCTCGACGCCCGATCACAACCACGGCGTGGCGGCGTTGCGCGCCATGAAGATGGGCAAACACTGTTTTTGCCAGAAGCCGCTCACGCAAACCGTTTATGAGGCGCGCGCCATGCGCAAGTTGGCCGCGGAGAAAAAGCTGGCCACCCAGATGGGCAACCAGGGCAGCGCTGAGAACGGTTTGCGCCGTGCCGTCGAAGTGATCCAAGCCGGGGTGATCGGGAAGCCGCTCGAATTGCATGTCTGGACCAATCGCCCGGTCTGGCCCCAGGGCCTCGACCGTCCGACTGGCTCGGATCCGGTGCCGCCTAATTTGGACTGGGATTGCTGGTTGGGACCGGCAGCGCTGCGGCCCTACAAGAAAGATGTCTATCAAACGTTCAACTGGCGTGGTTGGTACGACTTCGGGACGGGCGCACTGGGCGACATGGCCTGTCATACGGTGAACATGCCGTTCCGCGCCCTGAAGTTGGGCTATCCCAGCGTGGTCGAGTGCGAAATTGACTCGCGCGTTTACCCGGAGACGTTCCCGCTGACTTCGCGCACCCGTTTCGAGTTTCCGGAGCGCGACGGCCTGCCGCCGTTGAAGTTCTGGTGGTATGACGGCAACCCGAGCAATTCGCTCAAACCCCTCCGCCCTGAAGCCGACGTGACCAAGGAAATCGTCGCCACCATGGGTGCACTTCCAGTCGCCGGAGCGCTCATCGTCGGCGACAAAGGCAAATTGTTCTCGCCGGATGACTACGGTGCCCGCTTTTTTGTGGCGATGAAGGGCCAGGAAGAAATGGTGGCCGGCGACAAGCATGAAGCCTGCAAGGCGGTCCCGCAAATCATCCCCCGCTCGCCCGGCCACATGCAGGAATGGATCCGCATGATGAAGGACGGGACGCCCGCTTACTCCAACTTCGACATCGCCGCGTACCTGACGGAAATCATCCTGCTGGGTTGCGTTGCGTTGCGGGTTGGCGAAGGTCGCCGTATGGAGTGGGATGGACCCAACATGAAATCCACCAACCTGCCGGAAGCCGCCCAGTACGTCCGCCGCAATAATCGCAGGGGCTGGGAAGCCTGACCAGAGACTTACGAAACTATTCGCCCTCGGTGGATTTACTCCGCCGAGGGCGAAAACATTTCTGCCCCATGCAAACCCAAACTTCCGGCCCAATGGCATGCCCAAGAACGCACATCGCAGTGAGCAAACCAACCTTGCCACCGGCTGGGGCGGGAGTAGAGTCACCGTCAAGATGACCAAAGATTGCCACGCGACTTGGCTCAGTCACTCTGACAGTTCTTCCAACGTAACCGTGAAATGAAATTCAAAATCTTTGCTCACCTCGCGCCCCTCGGCTGGCTTTGCCTTTCCGCGCAGTGCGCATTGGGTCAGTTGCAGGATTCCTTCAGCGACACCTGGGTCGCCACGGATGCGCTTGGACGCAAGGTCACGGCGTTTCCGGAAGTCCCCGCGCCGCGAAAAGACCGAACGGTGGGCATCTTTTACTTCCTCTGGCACGGCGCGCATGTTCAGGGTGGCCCGTTTGACGTGACGAAGATTCTCGCCGCTGATCGCAACGCAATGCAGAAGCCGGACAGCCCGCTCTGGGGGCCGTTACAGGTGCCACATCATTGGGGCGAGTCGCTCTTCGGTTACTATCTAACCGACGATGAAGGGGTGCTCCGCAAGCACGCGCAAATGCTCAGCGATGCCGGCGTGGACGTGGTGATTTTCGACGTAACGAACCAGCACACCTACCGCGACTATTACCGGGCGCTGCTGCGTGTCTGGTCCGAGCGGCGCCGACTCGGCAACCGCACCCCGCAGGTCGCTTTCCTCACGCCGTTCTGGGATCCGGCCAAGGTCACCCGCGAACTCTGGCGCGATCTCTACTCGACTGGCCTCCATCGCGACCTCTGGTTTCAGTGGGAAGGCAAGCCGCTGATTCTCGCCGACCCGGAACTCATTATCGAACGCGAGGAGAACAAGCAACAAAACACACCGGCTGAGCTACAACCCGGCCACACCCTCGGTCAATCCTTCACCAATGATCGCCCCATTAGCGCCGTCAGCGCGCACTTCCCGACCTGGAACACTCCCGGCAGCGCCGTGACGCTGACGCTGCTGCGCGGCGGGCCTGGCGGCGAACGCATGGCCGCTGAGCGCTTTCACGAAGTCGGCGACAACGTGTGGCTGCAGTTGAAGCTGAAGCAACCGCTTCCTCCTGGCAGTTACTATCTCGAAGCGTCCGAGCCGGGTAAGCGCATCGGCTGGTGGAGTCACAGCGAGGATAAATTTGCCCGCGGTGAAGCCTTCGCAGACGGCACCGCCGTCGCTGGCGATCGCACCCTGCGGTTTCAATTCGCCGATGGCGACACGCAGCAAATCCTGGAGTTCTTCACGTTTCGCAAACCGCAGCCGGATTATTTCCAGGGTCCGACCAAGCCGGACATGTGGAGCTGGCTCGAAATCTCGCCGCAGCATGTCTTCACCAATTCAGCCGGACAGAAGGAGCAAATGTCCGTCGGAGTTGGGCAAAATGCTGTCCAGGGCCGCCTCGGTTCAATGAGCGAAGTCGGCGCCCACGGCCGCAGCTTCCACGCGGGCGCCACCGACTCGCGACCGGACGCGGTGCGTTACGGACTGAATGTGACCGAACAGTGGGAACGCGCGCTCCAGCAAGACCCGCGCTTTATTTTTGTCACCGGCTGGAATGAGTGGATCATGGGCCGCTTCGCCGAGTTCAACCGCATCAAGCTGCCGGTGATGTTCGTGGACCAGTTCGATCAGGAGCACAGCCGCGATATCGAACCGATGCGCGGCGGACATGGCGATGATTATTACTACCAGTTCGTGAGCTACGTGCGCCTTTACAAGGGTGCGCGTCCCCTGCCCTCCCTTGAATCGCGCCCGATCAAAGTGGACGGCCGCTTCGACGACTGGCGCGAGGTGCAGCCGGAGTTTCGTGATACCATCGGCGACCAAGTCCAACGCCAGCATCGCGGCTGGGATACCAATGTAACCTACCGCAACGCCACAGGTCGGAACGACATCGTTGCGGCCAAGGTGAGCTGGAGCCAATCCACGGTCTGGTTCTATGTCCGGACGCGCGAACCGCTCACCCCGCCCGGTGGGACAAACTGGATGGTCCTCTTCCTCGACACCGACGCCGACACGAAGACCGGCTGGCTCGGTTACGACTTCGCGATCAATCACGCTGGCGTCGGGTCGCTGGAGCGGAATGCCGGAAATGGTTTCGCCTGGTCGACGGCGAGTAAAGTGAAGTGGCGCGTCCAGGGCAACGAACTGGAGCTGGCGATCCCATGGAAGGCGCTCGGCTTGAGATCGCCCCCAGCAAAGCTCGATCTCAAGTGGGCGGACAACTGCCTCCAGACTGGCGATTGGACCGATTTCACGCTCAACGGCGACGCCGCCCCGAACGACCGGTTCAATTATCGGGCGACCCAACGCAAAGAATAACCAACCATGCGCGGAACCAACAGTGCGCCAAGCGAGGTCTCACGGGCCGAAGATTCAGCTTTCCAGTCCTGCAGGTTCCAGCAAGCTTCTTGAGGTGTGTTTGGAGAAAATAATGTCGTTGGTGACTGACCGCCGCCCCGGGATGCCCGCGGCTGGGATCAGCCACGATGGCACCGACGCGCTTGGCCGCTTGAGACCCAGTCTGCTCGCATGATTCGCTGGCTCGCAATCCTCTGTTCCATGACGTTTTGCCTGCGGGCGGGAGCGGCCAAGGTGGACTTCAATCGCGACATCCGGCCGGTCATGGCCGACACCTGCTTCCGCTGCCACGGCTTTGACGAGAAGGCGCGGAAGGCGCGATTGCGATTGGATGTGCGCGCCGAAGCGTTGCAGCCGGCCAAGTCGGGCGCCCTTCCCATTGTCCCGGGCAAGCCAAAGGAGAGCGAAGTCGTCCGTCGCCTGTTCACGGAAGACGTGGCCGACCAGATGCCCCCGGCAGAACTCCACAAGCCGCTCACGGCGGAGCAGAAGGAATTGTTTCGGCGTTGGATCGCCGAAGGCGCCGAGTATCGTGATCATTGGGCGTTTCTCCCGCCCCAGCCAATCGAGCCGCCGAAGGTGAAACCATCCCGCTGGACCAAGACACCCGTGGACCGATTCATCCTGGCCCAACTCGAGCGAAAGAAACTCAAACCGTCGCCCGCAGCCGACCCGCGGACGCTCATCCGCCGGGTTTCGCTGGACTTGACCGGCATTCCGCCAACGCCCGCCGAAGTGGCCGCGTTTCTGACGGACCGCTCTCAGAACGCGTACGAGCAACTAGTGGATCGGCTGCTGGCCTCGCCGCGTTACGGCGAACGCATGGCGCAGGATTGGTTGGACGCCGCGCGCTTCGCGGACAGCAACGGCTACCAGGTGGATCGTGATCGCGAGATGGGGGCGTGGCGCGAATGGGTCATCCAAGCATTCAATCGCAACCTGCCCTTCGACCAGTTCAGTGTCGAACAACTCGCCGGGGATCTCCTGCCCGATCCGACGCTCGATCAGAAGATTGCCACCGGGTTTCATCGCAACCACATGATCAATGAAGAAGGCGGCATCATTCCGGAGGAATTTCTCACCGAGTATTGCGCCGACCGCGTGGAAACCACCGCCACCATCTGGCTGGGGCTGACGATGAACTGCGTCCGCTGTCACGATCACAAATATGATCCGCTGACCCAAAAGGATTACTACGGCATGTTCGCGTTCTTCCACAACGTTGCGGAGAAAGGCGTTGGCGATTACGGCCAGCCGATCCGGCGCAACACGCCCCCGTTCCTCAAGTTGCCCGCACCGGTAGCCGAGGCGAAGCTGGCCGGATTGAACCGCGAACTGGTGGAGACGAATCAACGGCTGACGAACTTGACGGCGATCGTGCTTGCCGGCCAAGCGGAGTGGGAGGGCCGCGCCCGGAACGCAGTGCCAATCTGGTCGGAGGGCGCAGTGATCGCCGCCACCGTCAGCACAAATGAACTGAACCTCCAGCAGCTGGACGGTTGGGTGCAAGTTCCTTCACTAAAGCCGGACACCCGTAAAGTGGCGATCAGGGCGAAGCTCCCGTTGAACCGCATCACCGCAGTGCAGGTCGAACTGACCGCCGCGCCGGATCGTGGAACGAACCGTTCCGGAAAAGTGGCGTTGGCAAAATTACGACTCGCCCGCGCCGAATCACCCCAGCTGGAAACGAATACGGTACCGCTGCGGCCCACGACCCTGACCGGCACCGCGCCCGCCGCGGACCTCGCCAATGCCCTCGACGACAAAGCCAACACCTCGTGGACCGCGACCCTAGCCGACGTTCAAACCGGGTCCGGCGTTTTCGAACTGCGCGAAATTGCCCGTGGCAGTAACGGCGTCCTCGTGAAAATGGAGTTGGACCTGGCCCCGGATGAAACTTTTCCCGCCTGGCAGTTACGGCTGCGGGCCACGGATACTGAAGCTGATTTGCTGGTCCCACCGGAGGTGTTAGCCATCGTTCAGAAATCGGCGGCCGATCACTCGGAGGCGGAGCAAAAACAGGTGAACGATTTTCGACTCCTACGTCACCCGGAACATTTCGCCCTGCTGAATCGCGTCGCGGACCTGAAGAAACAGATCGAGGAAACCGACCTATCAATCCCCACCACACTCGTAATGTCGGAAATGACGGAGCCACGGCCCACGTTTGTGCTGGTGCGCGGGGCGTACGACCGGAAGGGCGAGCCGGTGACCGCCGCGACCCCGACTCACCTGCCAGCCTTTCCGGTGGGTCTGCCAAAAAACCGGCTCGGCCTGGCCCGCTGGCTCGTGGACCCGGGAAATCCGCTGACCGCGCGCGTCACGGTCAACCGGCTGTGGCAGTCCGTCTTCGGCACAGGTCTGGTGCGCACGACCGAAGATTTCGGCACGCGGGGCGAACCACCGAGTCACCCGGAGTTGCTCGACTG
>JANOHH010000877.1:0-2044 GCA_031406395.1 Verrucomicrobiota bacterium
CACCACCGCGCCCGCCGTCAACGACATGAATCTGACGTTGCCCAGTGCGACCAGCCGACCGAAGGATGCCGCGGCGAAGGTCAACTACATCACCGTGGACAATGCAGGGAAAATTTACCTCAACACTGTCGAGATGAATGAGAGTGAACTGCTACGCACGCTCGTTGAATTCCGCAAGGTGGACCCGGACTTGAATGTCGTGGTGCGCGGCGATTCGCGAATTCAGTATCAGAAGGTCATCGGCGTGCTCGACGTACTGGTCTCCGCGAACGTCGGCAAGGTGGGTCTGGCCACGGAGGCGGCGAACTGACCGCCCTCTCCTGCATGCCTGGTAGCCGCCGCCGAACCGAGCATGCCCATTAACCACCCGCCCCACTGCCCGACTTAACGCATGGCCAGTCTCCGCAAACCGAAGAAAGACCGGACGAGCCTGGTTATCTCGGCGGTCATTCACGTCTTGCTCATCGGCGGGGTGGTCTTCTGGGCTTACAAGACCGGCAAGCTGGAGGAAATTACGAACAAGATTCTGCAGGTCGTCACCGACGACAAAAAGAAGGACGTAAAAAAGCCCGAGCCGATCCAGCAAAAACAACAACCCCAAACCGCCAAGCTGCCGCCCATCAATCAGGGGTCCCAAGCCCCGGCCAGCAGCGGTACCCGCCGGGCCGTGGCGGGCGATGCGCCAGCGGCGCAAGGCGGCGATAGTTTTTTTCAAGACACTCGTAAACAGGGGGAGGGGCCGTCCTCGGGTAGCGGTGGGGGCTCGGGCGCACGGCCGACGAATGCCCCGATGGCGCGCGTGGTTGCGCCGCCGCCGGCGCGCCCTGCTTTCGCGGCGGCTCCCAAGGCAACGCTCAAGCAACTCAACGTGGAGCGCACGAAGGCGGCGGCTTCCATTGTATCCTTTGGCTCCGATCAGATCAGCAAGACCAGTGTCCGCGACGCTGGGGAAATCGTGGGCCGGGTTTCTGGTGCGACGGTGGCGGAAGGTAAATACGCCGTGATCCGCGGTCTGACGGATCGTTACAGCGCCGCGACGCTGAACGGCGCGGAACTGCCCTCGGCGGATCCGTATCGCCGGTCAGCGGGGTTGGATTTGTTTCCGGCAAAAATCATTGATCGCGTAACCGTAACCAAGACCTTCACGCCCGACCAGCCTGGCAGTTTCACGGGCGGCAATATTAATATCGTCACCAAATCATTTCCCGAGAAGGGATTCGTCTCGTTGGAAGTGGCCTCGGCCTACAATTCCCAGACCACGGGGAACAAAGATTTCCTGACCACCCCGGGGGGATCGATGACCTGGCTGGGTAAGGATGACGGCAACCGGGACCTGAACCAGGTTTTCTGGGATCCAAAAATTCGGATTCCGACCTACCGGAGCGCGTTGAGCCGGCCGATCAGCGTCAACCCGACAACCCCAAGCCAACGGGCGAATCTAGCCGATGCCGCCAAGCTGAATGACCTGAGCCAGTTGGCCGGTCCCTCGCCGTTTGCGCCCACGACCAAGGCCCCGCCGCCGGCGATGAACTTTGTCGGGACCGCAGGTGACACCGCATTTCTGTTTGGCCGCCCAGTCGGTGTCTTCGTCAGTGTCCCCTACACGCATGCTTACAGTTCTTACGCCGACGGGATCGCGGATCGCGTGGTTTACAATGGGCTGGGAAGCGGCCAGACGGTGCGGACCAACAGCGCTTACTCCGAAGCCAAGAGCACCGATGTGGTCAACTGGGCCGGCACCGCGAGTCTCGCGTATCAGTTTCGACCCGATCATTTGCTGGGCTACAATTTCATCTACAATACCTTTACGGAGAATTCCGCCCGGATCCGCCAAGGCGAAATTTATGACCAGACCGGCGATGTCTCGATCCCCGACGTGGAACAGAATCGGTTGCAATTCGTCGAGCGCACCTTGGAAACGCAGCAGTTTCGCGGCGACCATTTATTTTCCGTCGTGGGCGATCTGCAGTTCGACTGGCTGGCCACCTTCACCACGACGACCCAGGACGAGCCGAATACCTCGTTCTATAACACCAGTGGCGGT
>JANOHH010000884.1:0-2453 GCA_031406395.1 Verrucomicrobiota bacterium
GCGATTTATCGCCGGAAGGGAAGCTCCAATCCTGAGAGTCATAGCCGTTGGGCTCACCCATCCAGGGCGGGCCGGTTGACGTCGCGCTAGGTGAAAATTTTACGTTCTACCCGCGGAATGATGGAGCCGCGTCCAACCGGCTGCTGACCTGAGATTGGATCAGGCGCGCCCTCAAAAGATTCTTACGACAGACTGGACGAAACGGCTTCCAATGGGCAATGATTTACTCTTTGGGCAATTTTATGAATGCTGAAGCTAGAATCCAGGAACTACGGCTTGAACTGCCGCCGGCACCGAAACCGGTTGCCGTTTATAAACCACTCGTCCTCGCAGGCAATTTCGCCTACGTCTCCGGGCACGGGCCGTTGAAACCGGACCTGACGCTCATCACCGGCCGTGTCGGCGCCTACCTTGATCTTGCGGCGGGCAAGGCCGCAGCCCGCCAGGTCGGGCTCGCGATCCTCGCCACGCTCCGAAGCGAACTGGGAAGCCTGAACCGGGTCAAGCGCGTCATCAAGGTGCTGGGCATGGTGAACTGCACGGCCGATTTTCCCGACCATCCGAAAGTCATCAACGGTTGCAGTGAGCTCTTCGCCGAAGTTTTCGGCGCGGAAGGCGGAATCGGGGCGCGCAGCGCCGTTGGCATGGGTTCCTTGCCCGGCAACATCGCGGTTGAAATCGAGGCCATCTTCGAGATCGCATGAGCGATTGGTTTACAGTCCAGAACGCGGGCGAGGTCGCCTCTCCGGCTTTACTCCTGTATCCGGAGCGGATTCGTGAAAACATCCGCCGCATGATTCGGGTCGCCGGCGGCACGAGCCGCCTGCGACCGCACATCAAGACCCACAAGCTCGCCGAAGTCATGCGGCTTCAACTCGAGGAAGGCATCACCAAATTCAAATGCGCCACCATCGCGGAAGCGGAAATGGCGGCCAGCGCGGGCGCAAAAGACGTTCTGATCGCTTATCCGATGGTCGGGCCGAACGCGGCGCGATTGCGCGAACTGGTAAGGGCGTTTCCAGCGACGTCCTTCACCTGCGTCGCCGATGACGCTTCGGCGATTCGCACGCTCTCAAAAACCTTTTCGGAAGCCGGGCACCCACTGGACGTGTTGCTCGATGTGGATTGCGGTCAACATCGAACCGGCGTCGAACCCGGCAAAGAAGCTGCGCACTTGTATCGGCAGATCGCAACCGCGCCGGGACTTCAGGCGGGCGGATTGCATGTCTATGACGGTCACATCCACGAACCGGACCTGGGCAAGCGCACCGAACTTTGCACAACCGCTTTCGCCCCGGTCTTGGCGTTGCGTCGCGAATTAGTGGCCGCGGGTCTGCCCGTGCCTCGGGTGGTGGCGGGCGGCACCCCGACGTTTCCAATTCATGCACTGGACACTTCGCTCGAATGCAGCCCGGGGACTTGTGTGTTGTGGGATTTTGGTTACGCAGAAAAATTCACGGACATGTATTTTCTCATTGCCGCCGTGGTATTGACGCGCGTGGTCAGCAAGCCGGGGGCAAACCGCCTTTGCCTCGATCTCGGCCACAAAGCCGTCGCCGCGGAAAATCCGCCACCCCGCGTACAGTTCTTGAACCTGCCCGAGGCCATTGCGATTTCGCAGAGCGAAGAGCATCTCGTCGTCGAGAGCGCGCCGGCGGGGCAGTTTGCCGTCGGCGATTGCCTCTACGGGGTGCCGCGGCATATTTGCCCGACCGTCGCGCTGCATTCGGAAGCAACCGTCATTTGCGATGGTCGCGCCACCGGTCGCTGGCGCATCCTCGCCCGGGACCGGCGGCTGACAATCTGAACGCAACTTCCGATGAGCCACGAAGCCAGCCTCCTCTTGTTTGCTTTCATCGCGATCATCGTGCTCGTGGTGCTCATCGCGCGGTTTAAACTGCACCCGTTTCTGGGGCTGATGCTGGTATCCGTCGCCATTGGTTTTCATTCCGACATGAAGTTGCCGGCGATTGCCAAGACGTTTCAAGAGGGCGTCGGCAATACCCTGGGTTTCTTGGGCGTTGTCGTGGGCCTGGGAATGATGCTGGGAAAAATGCTTTCCGAATCCGGCGGCGCCCATGTCATTGCCCAAACTTTCATCCGGTTGTTTGGGGAGCGGCGGTTGCCTTGGGCAATGCTGGCCGTGGCGTTCGTCGTTGGGGTGCCGGTGCTATTCAGTGTCGGCCTGGTCCTCTTGGTGCCCATCGTTTACGCCATCGCCCGCGAAACCAAAACACCGGTGATGCGCATCGCCATTCCGCTCGTGGCGGGATTGTCGGTGTCGCAGGGATTTCTTCCACCCCATCCCGGCCCGATGCTGGCCATCGAACAAATCGGCGCGGATGTCGGTAAGACCATCCTTTACGGCGTACTCGTCGGCATTCCCACGGCCATCGTCGCCGGACCGATTTTTGGCTCGATCGTAGGATCGAGGCTGAAAGTTGACCTCGGCC
>JANOHH010000897.1:0-1501 GCA_031406395.1 Verrucomicrobiota bacterium
CGGCGCTGTGGAACGTCACCCATCGGCCGTCGTCACTGATCTGGCGGTTGCCATCCCAGATGACCGACCTACCCGCAGAACTTGCAGTATTCGCGGAGTTGCGAGTCACGAGCGTTGTGGTTCCGGCAACGGTGTCGCGAACGAATAAGTCCACCACGTTATTGGCATCACTGGCTGCGAGATTGCTGGAGCGGCTGGCGAAGAGCACATAGCGGCCATCCGGGGTTAAGGTCGGGGCACTGGATTCGAAATTGCCCGGACTGATGCCGTTGGTGCTGACGCTAACCAAGGTAGTGGTTCCGGCAATCAAATCACGGAGGAACACGTCGGAAGTGTTGTTTGTGTCGTTGGTCACCAAGTCGCTCGCGGCGCTCGCGAACACGACAAACTGCCCGTTGGAACTGATAGTGGGAGACTGGGAAACGGAGTTTCCACTTTTTGTTCCAGACAAGTTCCCACTCACCAGCAGTGTTTTACCAAGCTGCCGATCCCGCACAAAAACGTCGAATGTCGCGTTGTTGTCGTTGGTAACCAGATTGTCCGCTGCACTGACAAACACTATGAACCGGCCATCCGCGCTGACACCGGGGTTGTGGCAATCACTCGCAGCTCCCGATGACAATGCCATGGGTGTGAGCAACGGTGCGACCAACGAGGTCGCCCACGATGCGGTGACGATGGCAATGCCTGTGCCGCCTGAGAGGAATAAGAGGGTGCGAATCTTCATGGTGCGCGCTTCCACACTCCCGTTTCTATTTCAGATAAGATGCTGCGGCCTGAAGCCGGGCGACATCAGGATTGTTTGGCATCGTAACGTTGAGGCTGATTAGGCCGTTCATCGGGGGCATGGTCCGGGCGTCGGACCACTGCCAATACTCGACATGGCCGTCGGCCATGCCAAGGTTTATCCCGCCCTGATGGAAATGCGCTGGCCAATCAACAATCCTTGCTGCCGCGCCCACATTAGTGAGGTCGGTAACAAATTGTGCGTCGTTGATGCTGCTTGGATGCTCTTCCAAAAGAACCATGGTTTTCTCCGGCTGGGAGATTTCATACATTTTTGTCATCACTTGAAAGTTTGGGCTCCATGACGCGGGCGTCGGTGGGCCAACGTACACGTTCATTGAGTAGCTGCGTACTCGCAGCTTCGGCACTCCGCCGACAACCACCGTGGCGGGGTCGGCAGGACACCGAAACAACAGTGACGAATTGACGTAGGTCCCCATCGCCGCGTAAGCCGCATTGGTAAGTTTCAAGGGGCTCGTGTTGTCCGCGTTGCCGGGGTTAAAGTCGAGGATGCCGCTGACCCATGCGACACCGGGCGACGAAGAGTAATTGGCGGGCAGTCGCCCAGCGTTATCATCCGCATACATCTGCCACCCCTGCATTAGCCGGCGGAGATTGTTGGCGCAGCCGGCCCGATCTGTTGAGGGCTGACTGTTTGCCAGCGCAGTTAGCGTGAGCAGAGCCAGCACGGCCACGACGCTTAGCACAGCGAGCA
>JANOHH010000904.1:0-3203 GCA_031406395.1 Verrucomicrobiota bacterium
CCGGCTCCGAAACGATTTCCATGAGCGGCACGCCGGCGCGATTAAAATCCAGCCCGCTGGTGCGATCAAAGTGCGTGCTCTTGCCCACGTCCTCCTCGAGGTGCGCGCGGGTGATGCGCACGCGGGATAAACCCCCGTTGAGTTCGAACTCCACAAAACCGTTGGCCGTGGACGGCTGGTCGTATTGGGTGATCTGGTAATTCTTCGGCATGTCCGGATAGAAATAACTCTTCCGGTCAAACTTGGCGAAGCGCGGAATCTCGCAATTGAGGAGCAGACCCGTGAGCACCGTCAGGCGCAGGGCTTCCTCGTTCGGCACCGGCAACACGCCCGGCAGACCGAGGCAAACCGGGCAGACGTTGGTGTTCGGGTCGGCGCCATATTGATTGGCACAGCCGCACCACATCTTCGACTTCGTTTTAAGCTGGACGTGGGTTTCCAGTCCGATGACCGCTTCGTATTCCATAAAGTGCGGGGAGATTTAACCACGGATGAACGCGGATGAACACGGATTTTTCGCCATCAGAGATCAGGCGGGGCGTGCCACGCCGCCGTTGAACAGGTCGCTGGCGCCCGTCACCGACCGCTGCTTCCGCTGCACAACTGGCGTGGGATGGATTTCAAAATGCCCGGCCAACTCATTGAAGGTCCGCGCGACCTTAACCGCCTCCAAGGCCACCTTGGCCTTAAAGGCCCCACTGTGCTTCTTGCATTGTCGTTCCATCATGTTCCTAAAGGTTGTTTAATGGTCTCTGATCAGTCACCCTTTAAACCACGCGTCCAGCTTTTGGGGAGCACCATATCCCTCCGGACTAAGCAAGCGGAGCAGCATGTGAAGATGGGTTTTGTCTCTTTGAAACCGAATGCGTTCGCCATAGTCTTGATCTTGGGCCGTGCGGATACGAAGATCAACTATGGCGTCCGATGACTAAACGAGTTACTGTTTCTGGCACATCCCAAATGTTTTGAACCCAAACCAGCCAGCGAACTGCCGACCGAGCGAGGCGCGAAGCCAGCCCGGCAATGGTTTCACTCTGATCGAGTTATTGGTGGTGATCGCCATCATTGCCATCCTTGCAGCGCTCTTGTTGCCAGCGCTGTCCAAAGCCAAGGCCGCGGCGACCCGGGTGGTGTGTATCAACAATCAAAAGCAGTTGATTCTGACTTGGACGATGTATTCGGGCGACAACCTTGAGGCCTTGGTGCCGAACGGCGGTACCGGGGGCGGCGTATTGCCCAATTTGTGGGTCCATGGCGGCAACCACGGCGATGACCAGACGCTCACCAATTCCCAGTATCTCGTCGGTGCCAAGTATGCGCTGTTTGCCCCGTACTTACGGACCGTGAACCAATATAAATGCCCGGCCGACCGATCCAAATGGCCGATTGGGAATGGCAAAATAGCCTCGGAACTGCGCAGTTATTCTTTGAACTCCTATCTGGGAACGCGGAGCGCTAACGTGCAACGGCCAATCCAGCTAAGTCCGGCGCACAAGATCCAATTGAAGTCGTCCGCCTTGGCGGCCGATAAACCGGCGGATCGTTTCGTTTTCATGGATGTCAACCCGGCCAACATTTGCACCCCGGGCTTTGGCGTGGATATGAATCTCCAATTCATCATCCATTATCCCTCCTTTTTGCACCGGGGTTTGGGCGTGGTGGCTTTCGCCGACAACCATGTCGAAGCCCATAAGTGGTTGGATCCCCGAACCAGGAAAACCGTAACCGGCGCCAACTATATCCATCACGAAGACGCCGTGGCGGGCAACAAGGATTTCGCCTGGATCGCGAACCGCACCACTTCAAGAAAGTAAGGCGAATCCGGACTGAACCTGGCGAAAACTCATGAACTGCCCGCGAGTGCGGACGAAACCTGCCGGAGCGCCAGGGCGTATTTGCGTCGGATCGAACCATCCCCCCCATCATGTTGCAGGAATCATTATGGACTCGGAAATCAAAGCCGCGTATACAGATTCCTATCTTCACCTCAATACAGAATGCGTTTACCAGAATTTGTCCCGATGAGCATTCGGACCGGGCTGATCACCCAATTCCGGAAGGCAGGGTTAGGACGCTGCCCTTGACCCAATTTCCGGGGTGGTCCGCCGAAGTTGCTTTCACTTCCACTGCGCGATCCGAACGGGGATTGCGCGCCGTCGCAGTCCGTGCCGGTTTTACGCTCATTGAATTGCTCGTCGTCATTGCCATTATTGCGATCCTGGCCGGGATGTTGTTACCCGCGCTGACCAAGGCCAAAACCAAGGCGCAGGGGATTCAATGCCTGAGCAACCTCAAACAGTTGCAACTCGGCTGGCTGATGTATGCCGACGATCATAACGGCCACCTGGTTTTCAACGCGCTGGACCCCAGTTCCCCGGGCTGGGTCAAAGGCATTCTAAACTTCGATGGGGCGAATTCCGACAATACCAACACGGTGTACCTGACCGATTCCCGATATGCGAAACTGGCGCCCTACACGGCGCGAACGGCGGGTATTTATAAATGCCCCGCCGATAAGAGTACGGTTAAGATCGGCGGAAAAAGCCACCCGCGGGTGCGCAGTCTCTCGATGAGTCAGGCGATGAATTCGCCGGACGATTGGTTGAATGGCCCTTATGGGAGCGGCTTCTATTCAGCCGGGGCCAAGTTCAAAATCTTCCGCAAGCTCTCCGACATCGATCCCATGGGGCCTTCCAAGGCATTTGTGCTGATCGATGAACACCCGGACGGCATCAACTATGGCGACTTGGCGGTGATTTATCGCGACGCTTCCGAGATCCAAAAAACCTATATCATTGATATGCCGGCCAGCACGCACAACGGGGCGGGTGGACTTTCCTTCGCGGATGGTCATGCCGAGATCCACAAGTGGCTGGACAGTCGCACCCAGCCGCCCGTGCTTTACAGCGCTAACGGGTCGATGACCTGGGCTCCTAATTGCCCGGGCAACCGGGACATGATCTGGTTGTCGGAGCGAACTACGATTCGCGAGCGGTAGCAGGGATGCCATCATGCGATTTACCTTGAAGTCATTCATGAATTTCCGGATCACGATCCTGTTGCTGATGGCCCTCAACGCCATCGCCGTTCCGGTGGATTTCGTCCGCGAGGTGCAGCCGATCTTGGAACACCACTGCTACGCATGTCACGGGGAGAAGAAACAGAAGTCGGGACTGCGGCTCGACGTGAAGGCCGCGGCCTTC
>JANOHH010000908.1:0-1659 GCA_031406395.1 Verrucomicrobiota bacterium
CTTCAGCACGGTGGATTTGTTGAAAGCCGTGCAACGTTTGACTGGCTGTTCGAGCGTCAGGCTGATGCGATAGATCGGCGTGTCCTCGATCAGGCCGGGCAGGATATAGGGACGTTCTTTCATCGGCGTGGTCTGCGGCGGGGCATTGTAGCCGAGCAGGTGGATGCGCAAAGTGCGGGTCGCCGGGTCGTCGGTCACGATCGTCTCCACGGTCGCAGGCGCGGTGATGCGAACGCGCGGCGAAGGATGCAGGAGGTGAACGGCGGTGGCCAAAAGTTTGCGGGCTTCAACGATGTGATGATCGCTGGCGGTGGCCCAGTCGGGCGAAGCAGCAATCGTGAGCACTTTGCCTTTGCCCAAGGTATTCAGCAAGATCGCCGGCCCCACCGGGCGGTCGGCACTCAGCGGCCAATCCTCATTGTAACGTTTTTGTTCGTGAAGTTTGGTGCGGTGCGGCTTCAACAGTTCGCCGTAGGACTTGGCGGTCGTCGGCTCATAAATCGCAGCGGGGCCTCTGACGAGAAAGGGCCAAGCAGGTCCGCGGGACGTCCCGAACGCCTTGAGCACGGGATCAAGCCCAATCGGCTTGCCATTGTGGAATGCAAACGTGTCTTGCTGCCACGGCAAGGACACCCAATTATCCGTCGAGTCGAGCTTTCGCACGAAGCGTGCCCCAGTCAGCGTTTCCAGTGAGGACTTTGTCTGGAGCCGACCCAGGTGGTCATAGACGCCGCTCAGGCCGGTGGCGATAAGCTTGCCACCTTCCTCCACATAGCGCCGCAGCTGGGCGACTTCCGCTTCCGACAGGATGTCAACATTGGGCAGCAGAACGACGGGAAACTTTTTCAGCGTTTCCAGCGAAAGGCTCTCCTCGTGGATCACGCCCCAGGGAATATGTTCGTACACCATGGCCTTGTGCATCCCCTGGAAAGACATGAACCAATCCGCCGGTTTCTCGCGCCCAATCCAGTCGCGCGTGCGGCTGCTGTAATAAATGCCGACGTCCTGCACCGGCGATTGGCCGAAGTGGGCGCGCTTGGCGTGGACTTCGCGGAACAACGCACCGAAACGCTCATAGGCCACCGGGTCGAGCCAACCGTCGAACGCGGTCTTGTCGATCATCGTCACGAAAGCGCCGTGGGCCAAAAGATTGAACATCTCCCACCGCATGTCGTTGAGCGGACGTGTGGTCTGGTCGTGGTACATCCGCACGCCCCGCTGCATCGCGACCTGCACCGGCTTGCCGGGGGTGGCGGCGCGATAGAATTCCGCATTGAGGCCCACCGTGAGCGCGCTGAAACCCCAAACGCCAGTCTCGCCGGTGACGAAGTCGCCGTTCTGTGCATGGCGCACCGGCAGTTGGCCGACTTCCCAGGAGAAGGGCGGGTTGCCGTGGTAATTGAAATCCACCGTGGCGCGCGGGTTCACACGGCGAATGTGCCCGGTCATTTCTTTTTCGAAGTGGTCGCTGCTGGCGTAGCGGAACTCGAGCATCCGATCCCAGTCTTCATCCCACGTCACGCCCTTGGGCATCGGCCTGCCGTGCTGCGCTTGAAATTCCTTCTGACAGGTCGCGCACCAGCAGCCATACGGTGAGCCGAAACCTTGATCCACCATATCGAGATGAAATCCATCAATGCCGCAGGCCAGTTGCTCCTC
>JANOHH010000911.1:0-1200 GCA_031406395.1 Verrucomicrobiota bacterium
CCGCCTTGGGCACCTTCACCAATATCACGATCGAGGCCTGGCTCAAGCCTCGCAGCTTTGGCCTTGCCGGCCCCGGCAATCCCCATGGCCCGTACAACTCGATTTATACCACGGACATCTGGGTGGCCGGTTCGTTGCACACCCATTTTATCAACTTCTCCGGCCGCCAATATGAGTTCTCCGCCAACTCCATCGGCTTTGTGGACGTTGGCAACTCGGGCTACTTCCCCAGCAACTCGTGGGTTCACCTGGCGGCGACCTACCAGACCGTGACTCCGACGACAAAGCGGCTGATTGTTTACGTGAACGGGCGCGCCCTCGCCCCCACCAATACTTTCGGCTCTGCGGCTTCATTGAATCTGGCCGCGGCGCACATCGGAGCCTGGGTTGGGCCTAACTCGACTGCGAACTGGTTCGACGGCGAGATTGATGAATTTGCGATTTACGACACCGCGCTGCCGGCCAGCCGCATCCAGGCGCATTACCAGACGGCCATTGGCAATCCCGTGCTGCTCTCCGCGCAAACGACGAACAAGCTGAATTTCTCCTGGATCGGCCCCGGCTTCCGGCTCCAACGCAATTCCAACCTTTCAAACGCCGCCGGCTGGACCAATGTGCCCGCCGCCAGCAATAGCCCGGTGAGCGTCACGATCAGCAACAGCGGCAATCAGTTCTACCGGCTGCGGTGGCCCTAACCCAAACCGTACGGATCTTGAGCAGAGGCGGTGCTTGGACATTGGCGAACCATGATGAAGCCAGTCAGATCGAGTCCGGCCCCTGGAACAGCATGGCTTACGCATCAAGAACGTAAAATGCAGGCGCGGTTCTGATCACTGAAAGTTGAATCCCCAGTACCCGTTCAAACCGAATCCCAACTTCGTCACGGCTTGCGAAGATGCTTCCGGAGCGCGGGCGATCCCCGCCCGCAGCGCTTCACCAGCGGGGAGGCGTCCGGATTTTCCGACGCGTATCCTGCGGCTCACCCGCTGCGACCGGGGACCGGTCGCGCTCCTTTGCGTCCGGCTTCGCCGCGCTGCAGGGCAATCTTCCAAAATCGTAGCGGCCGGCGAAGATGTTTTAACGCCGAGGTCGCAGAAGTTGGCACAAAGGAACGCTAAGGTGGGCTTTCTTTGCGGCCTTGGCGAGGACCATTGCGGCCTCTGCGGGAATGGGCCTGCCCGGCAGTTTGGTTGCGGCTCC
>JANOHH010000997.1:0-2522 GCA_031406395.1 Verrucomicrobiota bacterium
CACCACCGACATTTTCCAGAACGGGTTGTTGGTGTGGTGTTCGATCGTGATCCGGTTGGTGCTGCTCGTGAAGGTGTAGGTCAGCGGCCGACCATTGGACGAGGTGGCGGTGACGGGGATCGTCAGCGATTTTCCCGCCGGCACCGTCACGTTGGGCAAAAAATCGATGAGGGGCGTGGCGACGGCGCTTTGGCAGGTCAAGACGAAGCACAAAATAGCCCACAGATTACAACAGTACTTCATATTTCCGAGCGGAGCAATAGTCACCTCCGCGTGACGAAAAATCAACGAGGAATTACCAGTTTGTGGTGTATCAAGCCATTGCTCGCCACCATGCGGAGTTTTTGGCAACCCGGAATCGGCGCGGTCCAAAATCTGCCACCGGCGCACTCGAGAATGAGGCCGCCCGCCGCCACATCCCAGAGGCTCACGCTGCGTTCGAGGTAGGCGTCGTACCGTCCGCTGGCCACATAGGCCAGACCGAGCGCCGCGGCGCCCATCATGCGCAGCCGCCGCACGCGCCGCACCAGCCAGGCAAATTGCGGCAGCCCTCGCTCCAAATTGACCCGACTTTTCCCAAACCCCATGGACACGATGGCCTCCTTCAGCTCGCGCCGGCGGCTGACGTGAATGACGCGCCCGTTCAACCGCGCCGGCCCGCCGCGAATGGCCGTCCATAACTCGACTTGAAACGGATCATACACGACGCCGACACTGGAAACATACCGAGGGTTACGACTTGCCTTCCCGGACTTCAGACTCTGGACTTTGGACTTTGGACTCCGCACTTGCAGCGCGATGGACACGCAGGCGTGCGGGATGCCATGGGCGAAATTCACGGTGCCGTCAATGGGGTCCACCACCCAACGATATTCCTCGTTCACCGCGCCCGAATCGCCTTCCTCGCCGAGCACCGCAATGTTCGGGTGCGCCGCGCGCAGAATCTTTTCGATCAATTTCTGACAACGCACATCCAGTTCCAGCTTGATGTCGTACGCCGTGGTGGCGTTCACGACCTTGGCCGCGCGCAGGTTGTGGCGCATGAGTTTGCCGGCGGCGCGCGCGGCGCGAACGGCCACCGTAAGGGCTTTTCGTTGTTCCGATGGTTTCATCCGGGGTTCATCCTGCGCCATAAACCGATCGTTCGCGAGCCGAAGTTTTCGGCGCGAAACCGTTGGTGAAAGCCCGGAGGTGCGTCAGCCGCGGCGCTGGCGGGAATCAATGGCATCGCCCTGCAAACTTTTTTGAAAACTCTGTTTGCTTTTCAAAGCGACTCGATTTGATAATGCCGTCCCAGTGAAAACGCTCTTGAACTTCCGGCTTGGCAATTCCTCATGGTCCCTGTCGTTTGGGGAATACGTGTTTTTGGTGGTGGCAGTGTTGGGCGGCTGGCTCGCCGGGTTTGCGACTTCCCAGCAACCGGTGTCGGCGCGTTCCGCGCCCACCTATGAGATCACCGGTGGAACGAACGCCGGGGGCATCAACCCTGGCGCCGACCGCGGACCGGCCTCCGATTAGGCGGCGCTGACTGCTTCGCCGCCTTCAAGTCTGGCAGCGCCAGGTATCGCTTCGCGTTCCCGTGACAGATATTGCGGATCATGGGGCCGAGCAATGACTCATCGTTCGGTAACTCGCCGCGTTCGACATCGCGTCCGATGAGATTGCACAGCACTCGGCGGAAGTATTCGTGGCGCGGGAACGACATGAACGAGCGCGAGTCCGTCACCATCCCAACGAAGCGGGAGAGCAGCCCGAGATTGGACAGCGCGTTTAATTGCCATTCCATGCCTTCCTTTTGATCCAGAAACCACCAGCCGGAGCCGAGCTGGATTTTGCCGGCCACCGTGCCGTCCTGGAAATTACCGATCATGGCGGCGAACACGTAATTGTCCGCCGGATTCAGATTGTAGATGACCGTTTTGGGCAACGCGTTCTCTTGATCCAGCCGGTCCAGGTACGCGGCGAGCGCGCTGGCCTGCGGGAAATCGCCGATGGAATCGAAGCCCGTGTCCGGGCCCAGTTGTCGGAGCAGGCGCGTGTTGTTGCCGCGTAACGCGCCGAGGTGAAGCTGCTTCACCCAGCCGCGCCCGGCGTCGAGTCGGCCAAAGAACAACATCATGTAAGCGGTGAACTGCGAATGTTCGATAGGCGAAACCGCCTTGCCTTGGCGCGCCTTGGCAAAAATGGCCCCCGCAACTTTGTCCGAGCAAAAATCCGCCGAGCAATGATTCAGTCCGTGATCGGACAGCCGGCACCCGTGCTCGTGGAAAAACGTATGCCGCCGTTTCAGGGCATTGAGGAAGCTCGGGAGATTCGTGATGTCCACATCACTGGCGGCTTCGAGCTGTTCCACCCAGGCATTGAAGCCTGCCGCTTGATGCACGGTGGTCGCCTTGTCCGGCCGATAAGCCGGATAAACTCGCGTTCTGCTGTTCGCCGCGGCGAGCGATTCGTGATAGCGGAGGTCATCCGTCGGATCATCGGTGGTGCAGAGGGCGGTGACATTGAATTTTTTCAGAATG
>JANOHH010001027.1:0-2892 GCA_031406395.1 Verrucomicrobiota bacterium
GTGATGGACAATGATTATTTCGTCAATTCGCTGATCTTTGGCAGCACTGCCGGCGCGTTCTCGTTGAGTTCAAAAAACAACCAAGTGCTGACCATCGGTGCGGGTGGGATTTCCAATAATAGCATCAACATTCAGACGATCCTGAGCAGTTTGAATCTGAGCAATACCCAGATATGGAATGCCAGCGCCGGGAATTTGGCGATTCAGGGTGCGGTGAATTTGGGAGCAAATGGGCTGACCTTCGCCGGCGTGCGAGATGTTGCGGTCAGCAGTGTGATCCAAGGCAGTGGTACCGTTTCGAAACAGGATGCTGGGGTGTTGACACTGGGTGGTGTCGGGGCAAACACATATTCCGGCAGTACATTTTTGAATGGTGGAACAATCACCGCCGCCAAGGCTGATGCGCTGGGCATCGGCCCGCTGACGATCAATGCGGGCAACTTGAACATCGCAGGCTTCAATCAATCGGTGGGCACAGTCTCCTTGGTCAGCGGCTCGATTTCTGGTACGAGCGGCCTACTCAACGGTTCGTCCTATCAGGTGCAATCTGGAACCGTCAGTGCACGGTTGGGTGGGGCGGGGGCGTTGATCAAGTCCGGCACCGGGTTTGCGACTCTGACCGGGTCGAACTCATTTAGCGGTGGGACGGTGATAAACGGCGGAACGCTCGCGGTGAACAACCTCTTTGGCAGTGGTTCGGGCAGTGGGGGCGTAGTTATCAACAACGGGGGTAAGCTCATGGGGTCGGGGGGCATTAGTGGAGCCGTGACGAACCGCGCGGGCGGGACTATCTCAGCCGGTTCGGGCGTTGGTCTGTTCAAGACCGGGGCGGAGTTTTGGTTGGGCGGTTCGACGAACCGGTGGGAAATCAGCGACGCCGCTTCCACGGCTGGGGTTGGCTGGGATTTGCTGAACATCGCGGGTGCATTGAGCATCTCGGCTACCTCAAGTGACAAGGCTTTTATTGATGTGATAAGCCTCACGCTGGCGGGCCTGCCCGGCGCAACGAGAAATTTTGATCCAACCCAAAACTACGTGTGGACCATCGTGCAAACGACCGGTGGGATTACGTTCGCGCCGGGGCAGAGCGCGTTAACGGTGTTTGAATTGATGACCGGTGGCTTTGTGAACCCGTTGTCGGGCGGAATTCTTAGCGTTGGCACCGCGCCCGGTGGCAAGGATCTGAACCTAATCTATACCGTGCCGGAGCCGGAAAAATGGATGTTCCTGGTGATAGGCATCTGCGGCTACTTGTATGGTCGCAAGTGGTCACGTTAACCAAGGAGGGAAGCCTCCGACCGAACCTTTTGCGCGATGGTATTCCCAACTGTCGAGGATGTATCTCCGCACGCCGGTGGGAAGTGGAGATTTTGGAGACGACGCATGCGTGCGGCTTGCGAATAAGCGAACCATACTGATTGCTTGTGGCGGACGCTGATCCGTCGGAGCGACACGCCTCCCTGCATGGAAAAGACAAGGAAATGATAAGCGTGCCCACTAGTAAGACAGCGCTGGCAGAGACTGAGCGTTATTGGGGATGCCCCAGAAGCGACTGAAGGGGCGATCGCCGATTTGCCTAATATGGACGAAGAAAGTTTCGCTGCCAAGCAAGTCATGTTGCAAAGGCGCTTGGAAACTTACCTGGCGCTGGCGGGACTCCATCCATCGCTTGGACCGCACTAGGGGAGGCGTATTCATATGACGAAACTCTGTGAGGTAGCTGCCGACTTGCGGAGCGTGCTGGATTTGCTGGACCAAGCCCACCCGGTCACAACCCAGGGGAGATACTTATGTCACGACGGATGGGTGAAAAACGACGTGAAGGCATTTGGGCCGGTTCATCCGCGGGCCTGAGATGGCATCGGGTTTGCGGATGCTAGGGTGATCGGAGTTTCATCATCCCTACGGGTGAAGAGTTCCGGTTGCCTTGCGAGGAGGACAGACTAAAGGTGTCATTGCAGACACAGGTGGTTATGCCTCTGACAGATGTTATCGGCCGGGCCAACAAAAATTTAGGGTTAGAAATACTGCCATGTCGCGTCAACCAAGAGTTCCCGTGGGAATATTTGATTCGCCGTGCCTGCGACTGCCCCTACACTTCGGTAGTTTAACCTTCAAATTCTTGTCGCTCCTGACCGCGTTGGCGTCGGTTGCGGCGTCGGCGGGGGTGACGAACTATGTCTGGGACGGGAATGGGGGCGCGGGAAATGCCAATTGGAATACCTTGTTGAATTGGAATTCGACCAACACCGTGCCCCCCGCCAACGCCCTCGGTGGTCTGACCAATACAGTCATCACTTTTGCTGGCACCGCCAAACTGGCGCCGGCGATGAACAATTCCTATTTCATCAACTCCCTGATCTTCGGCAACGATGCCGGTGCGTTCACTTTGAATTCTTCAGGTGCCAACCGAATCCTGACCATCGGTTCGGGCGGCATTTCCAACTTCAGCACGAACAAGGAGACCGTGGTGAGCAGTCTGAGCTTGAGCAATGCACAGACGTGGAATGCCAGCGCCGGTGACTTGGCGATTCGGGGAACGGTGAATTTAGGGGCAAACGCGCTTACGGTTGCCGGGTTGCGAAATGTGGCGATTAGCAATGTGATTCGAGGCACCGGCGCCATCATCAAGCAGGACGCCGGAACGCTGACATTGGCTGGCGGCGGGGCCAACACCTATTCCGGCGGTACGACGTTAAATGGCGGAAACATTGCGGTCGCCAAGGCTAATGCGCTCGGCACTGGCCCACTCACGATCAATGCAGGTAGCCTTAATATCGCAGCCACGGTTCCGAAGCGGCCGATGTGCCTGGCCCGCGACTCGTGGCCGGGCGGGAGCGGGATGAAATCCCCCGGACCGGCCTCCTCGATGGAGACCCGGGAACTCTCCTT
>JANOHH010001143.1:0-9912 GCA_031406395.1 Verrucomicrobiota bacterium
CTCTTCGGCCAGGATCAGATCGGCGTCGACCAGGTCGTTTTGTATCTTTAGCGAGCGCTGCGCCGGCATGGTCACGTCGAACTCGACCCCGGCTTCGCTCGGATCGTATCCATCGAACTCGGTGCGCTTGCCGCGCTGCGCGAGGGCGTTGAGATCGGCCGCGATCGTGACCGCGTATCGTCTCGTGTGACTCAAGCTGCCTGATGCAGATTCAAGGTTTGGCCGACAAGCAGAAGAAGGGGATCAAGACGATTCACTTGGCGGAGGTTTTGGTAAACCAATGATTTTCAACCCCGGATGAACACAGATGAACACGGATGGGAAACAGCACGATGACGCTGAACCAGAAACTCGACTGGTTGATTGACCAGTGGTGTAAGCGACGAGCTTTGCGTCCACTTCGCTTCCTGCTGCCTGTTTATTCCGGGTCTGAAGCTCACACAGACCAGTTCGCAGTTCTTTTGGAAGGTCTTCGCGATGTGAAAGGCCTTTGCCGCAGCGAACTCACTTCCGAAGAACTCAAGCTGGTTATTGAGTCAGTCAACGAGCTTGAGGATTATGTGAAGGCGAGGTTGGGAACATGAATATCCGTGTTCATCCGTGTCCATCCGTGGTTAATTCATCCAGAACATGAGCGCACCCGCCACCCATTTCAAAGAAGACGCCCGGCGAGTTGCGCCGGACTTGCGGCATCGCGGTATCATCCAGACGGCGATGGGCAAATACGAGGTCGTCCGCGACCAGCGCAAGTTGTGGTTTCAAGATTGGCAGGGCGCGCGGAATCTCGCGGCCCGCACCAAGTTCGAGTCGGTTAATCATCTCGACCAACACCTTGAACAGTTCGCACGCTTGCTTGAATCGCGTGGCACTAAAGTTCATTGGGCCAGCAATGCACAGCAAGGCCGCGACATCATCCTCGGCATTTTGCGCGAGAAAAACGCCAAGGTCATCGTCAAGTCCAAGGCGATGACTTCCGAGGAAATCCATCTCAACGATGCGATGGAGCATGCGGGCTACGAAGTCGTCGAGTCCGACTTGGGCGAGTTCATCGTCCAGCTTCGACAGGAGCCGCCGTATCACCTCGTCTTCCCGGCGATGCACCTAACGCGAAGCGAAATCAAACAGACTTTTCAGGAAAAACTTAACGATGCTCCATCCGACGAACCCGAGGACCTGACGATGGTGGCCCGGCGGGTCATGCGGCAGAAATATCTCCAGGCTGACGTCGGCATTACCGGTGCGAACTTCGCGATTGCCGAGACGGGCATGATTTCGATTACGGAGAACGAAGGCAACGCGCGGCTCACGGCGGCGTTGCCCAAAACGATGATCACGCTCGTCGGCATCGAGAAGATTTTGCCGCGCCTGGAAGACCTTGCGTTGTTCCTGCCGATGCTCGCGGTGATGGGCACGGGCCAGGCGTTGACTTGTTACAACACGATGTATGGCGGGCCGCGGCAGCCTGGCGAAGCCGACGGGCCGGAGGAATATCACGTTGTGCTCCTCGATAACCAGCGCACGACGCTGCTCGCCGACGCCGAGCAACGCGATTCGCTGGGATGCATCCGTTGCGGCGCATGTCTCAACGTCTGCCCGATCTTCCGCAACGTTGGCGGCCACACTTACGGCACCGTCTATGGCGGGCCGATTGGGTCAGTCATCACGCCGCACCTGCGCGGGCTGACGCAGTGGAAGCATCTTTCGGAGGCGTCGTCGTTGTGCGGCGCCTGCACGGAAACGTGCCCGGTAAAAATTGATTTGCACCACCACCTGCTCCAAAACCGCAGAAACGCTTCGCAACAGAAACCGAGTTGGTGGCAAAGACTCGCATTCAAAATCTTCGCGCCGATAGCGAACAAGCCCGGCCTGTGGTCGCTGACGACGAAGTTGGGGCGGTTTGGCCAAAGGTTTCACGGCTTGGTCAAGGGGAGTGCGATTGATCCGGCACAGGCCTGGACGAAAACGCGGGAGCTGCCGCCGATAGCCAGACAAAGCTTCAAGGAATGGTGGAAGGAGAACGCCAAACCAAAATGATTACCGCGGCGAAAACTAGTTTCTTCAACGCTCGCCCTCACCCTGACCCTCTCCCCCGGGGAGAGGGAGAATGTTTCGCCGTCTCACGGCATATCGTGAGTCTGAGCTTGTTCAGCGCGCATCAGGACAATAGAAGCCATCCACAAGCTATTTCCTCTCCTGGGGGAGAGGGTCGGGGTGAGGGCGGGCGTTATCCCATCCGCTTGCGCGATTCAAAACCAAGTTCGAGACTCCTCACGTCGTCTCCTACGAGTGAACTATGAGCGAGCGTGACAACATCTTCACCCGCATCCGCGAGGCGCTGACCGTCGAGGCGCACTCGCACCATGGAACGGGTTTACCGACGCAGGAAGATCATCGCCGCGTCATGCCGCCAGTCGGCGCGACGATGGACGAACAGTTCGCGCTGTTCGCCAAGAATGCCAACGACCTGCGCGCGACTTTCAAGCTGGTCAAGGACCCCAACGAACTCACCGCCGAGTTGCGCGCGTTACGGGACACCGAGAAGTGGCAGCGCGTGGCGACGCACAAAAGCCCGCTCGCGCAGACTCAAGCAATCGGTCTGGGATTGCCAACCCTCGTCACCGACGACGGCTACGACAAACACGAATTGGAACAATGTGATGTCGGCATCTCCGAGTGTGATGCGCTAGTGGCACAGACCGGAACGGTGGTGGTCACCAGTAAAACGAGCGGCGGACGCGCATTGTCCTGCCTGCCGCCGCATCACGTCGTCATCGCCCGACGCGAACAACTGGTGGCGGATTTACCGGCGGCGTTTGCGCTCATCAAACAGAAACACGGCGCCAATTATCCGAGCATGATTTCGTTCATCACCGGCCCGAGCCGCACGGGCGACATCGAACGCATCCTCGTCCTTGGCGCGCATGGACCAAAGAGGCTGACGATTTTCTGTCTTTAGCAAAAATTCAAAAGTCATCCTGAGGCATCACTACGCCATCGGCATCGGCCACACCGCTAGCAAGATTGAAAAACTTGAGGCTTTACTGAAGTTGAGACGATGAGAATCATGCTGAGGCATGAGAACCGTTGTCGCCATCTTGGGACTGTCGGCGCTATTCGTCACGACTGGTTGTCGCAGTCCATACGTAACACTGTCAGACATAACCATCCAACTTCCCGCCCCAAAGCGAGGAGAATTGCTCAACTACCATATACTTCGCACCAACTTAGTTTCGTCAGTCAATATGATACAAGTCCGTGTGGAAGGTTATGTGAATCAACTCGGCTTGGTCGAATTGCCTGAAGGATCGTCTGTTTTAGAGGCGATTGTTCAGGCAGGAGGATTTTCAGAAGGAGCTGATTTTCGGAGAATTTACTTAACTCAACGTGAGCACAAATATCTGTTCGTACTGCGTCAAGAAAATGAGTGGCACACGCTGCGCTGTTTTGCCTGGTATGCGCCAGGATCGAAGAACTACAGAACAGGAATCTTGGAAACGACGAATGCACGGGGTGATTTTGTTCTCAAAGGTGAGGCAAGAATACAAGTTCTCCATTTGCCATTCGTGTTTGGCTATTAAGCTTAAAGTTTGGTTAAATGAAACGGGAATTGATTGGCCGCGGGAGCTCGTTTCAGACTGGTTTCAAAATTTTCCTTCGCAAGATCTCCAACGCCTGCGTGCCGGTCACATTCTTGAACGTCTCACGGTCGAACGGATTGAATTGTTTGAGCACAATGGTTTCATCCGGTGAAGCCAGCCCGATGAAAACTGTTCCTACGGGTTTTGCTTCGCTGCCCCCGCTGGGTCCGGCGATGCCGGTGACCGATAGGGCAAAGTCCGCACCGGTCTTGCGGCGGGCGCCTTCGGCCATCTCGCGGGCCACGGTTTCACTCACGGCGCCGTGGGCCTTAAGCGTGGCGAACGAAACACCGAGAAAGGTTTGCTTCGCCTCGTTGGCATACGTCACCAAGCTTGCAAGCAATACCGCCGAAGCGCCGGGAACATTGGTGAGGCGGTTCGCAATCCCGCCGCCGGTGCAGGATTCCGCCAGGGCGAGGGTTTGCTTCCGCGCGGTGAGAAGGCGGACAATGACGGCCTCCAGGGTTTCGTCGTCCTCGGCGAAAATATTAGGGCCGACTTGTTCGCGAACCACCGCTTCCGCTGCGCGCACGATTTGCGTGGCCTCTGGTCCGTGGGCCGCGAGCCGCACGTCCACCGCCCCAATGTGGGCGCAGTAACCGAGGTCCAATCCCTGCGCCAGGGCGGCCCGCAATGGCCCGCCAATTTTGTCGGCGACCTGCGATTCACCGATCCCGACAGTGCGCAGCGTGCGACAAACATACGCGCCGTCCAGCGGCAACACGCGACGCAACAGGGGTACGACGGTATCGTTGAACATGGGGCGCAACTCCCGCGGCGGCCCGGGCAGCATGATGAGCCATTTGGCTTGGGTTGCGGGTTGAGGGTTGAGGGTTGATCGGGAGGAAACCTGGTCGCAATTTTCCATTTTCCATCCGCCGGCCTCCACCTTCATCGCCAGGCCGGGCGCGGTGCCGTTTGCGTTTACCAACACGGTTGCGCCCTCGGGTACCATGGCTTGGACGCGGGTGCTGGCGGGCATGGGGCGTTTGCGCGCGGCGAAGAATTGTTCGATGTGCTGAACAAGGCTGTCGTCCTCGCGGAGTTGTTTGCCGAGGAGTTGGGCGATCAGATCGCGCGTGATGTCGTCGGAGGTGGGGCCGAGGCCGCCCGTGGTGATGACTAGATCGGCACGCGCCAGCGCTTCTCGCGTGGCAACCTCGATGTCGTGGCCGTTATCGGCAACGGCAACCTGCCGTGTAACGACGTAGCCGAGGTCGGCCAGGCGGCGGCAAAGCCATTGCTGGTGAGTGTTCAGGACGCGACCGAGCATCAGCTCGCTGCCGGTGTTGATGAGTTCGACGTTCACAGTGGGATTTCAACGGAAGCTGGTTTCGTAAATCTCGTAGTGCGTGTGTCTCATGCCAAGGCGCTCGTAGGTGGCATGCGCCCGGTGATTGTTTTTCTCCACATAAAGCCGCAAACCACAGACATCCCGGCGCGATCGGGCCAGCTTTTCAACGTGGTCATACAGCGCGCGAAATACGCCGTCCCGGCGGAATTCGGACGCAACGTAGACGCTTTGAATCCACCAGAAATGGCCGTTGCGCCAGTCGCTCCACTCGTAGGTGATAAGTAACTGCCCGACGATCACGCCACCCTGCTCGGCCACGAAGTAAGTTCCCTTGGCGGCGTCCTTCAGCAAGGCACGAACGCCCCGGCTAACGATGGCGGAGTTGAGTCGCAGCTTCTCGGTTTCCCAGGCGAGGCGGGAGTTGAAATCGGCTATGACGGCAGCATCGGTCAGGCGGGTCTTGCGAATTTTCATCGGCCAAAAGAATAGTCAGGCCACCCGGGAAAACCAGCCTGCTGGTAGCCGACGACGTGAGGAGGCGGATGATTCAGGCTTTCATCGCCAAAGGAATCCCGCCTCCTCACGTCGGCGGCTACGGAGCTGGGAAATCCGTGTTCATCCGCGTTTATCCGTGGTTAAATTCGCACATGGACGATGGGCCAATTGAACTGCCGATTGATGGCGTGTTGGACCTGCACACCTTTCAGCCGCGCGAGGTAAAGGCCTCGTGCTCGATTGTCTGGCGGAATGTCAGACACGCAAAATTCTTCGCGTGCGCATCATCCACGGCAAAGGGATCGGGCAGTTGCGACAGACCGTTCACAAGCTGCTCGAACGCCATCCCGACGTGGCCGCCTTCAATCTTGCCAATGAACATTTCGGCGGCTGGGGCGCCACCATCGTGCACCTCCAACCGCCGTCAGCCAAACCCTGAACCGCCTCACTCGAATTTGAAGTTCCGCTTTGCGCTCTGCTCGCGCACGGCGGAAATAACGGCGGAATCGAGTGTATTCGTACCGGCCACTTCCTTCATGCGCTGCGCGACATATTTCTCCCGCTCGCGGTTCAACTGATTGATCTTTCCCTGCAACTCGGCGCGTTCCTGGGAATTCTTTTCAACAAAAGCCTTTCGCTCGCCGGCGTTCAACTTCTGCATCGCAGCAGGCAGCTCCTCGGTTTTCAGTTTGGAAATCTCAAAATTCTTGTCCTTGGCGGCATCCACCAAATCCCAAGCTGAATTCTGGTAGTTAGCGGAAGCCTTGGCCAAGGAGCGTTGCACCAACACGCCGGAAGCGGGGGCAAGAGCAGCGACGTTGGCGTCCTGCGCAACCTGGCGGGAAGCGCTGGCTTTGCCGGCGACACCGTACGCCAGATAGGTTTTGTTCAGCTCCACACCGAGCGTCGCGATTTCCCTGTCCAGCGGCGTGGCGATGCTCACCACCGCGCGGTTCTGATCAATGACCAGATACTTTCCGTCGGCCAGGTCGGCCCCATCTTTCCATTTGGTATTCACGCCGTCGGCTTCGCCCCCACAATGAATCGTGTTCACGATGATGCCTTTGGTGATGGCGGCCTTGCAGGACTCGGCATAATTCACCTTCCCCTGAGTGAAGGGTTCGTTGCCGGCAATGAAGATCGCCTTGTAAACGTCAGCCGCCGGATTCCACGCGAGCTCATCCACCGCGCATTTGATGACCCAGCCGCAATACTCTTCGCCCCCGTTTGTCCGCAACGCGAACAGCTCCTCGGAAATTTTGTCGAGATCCTGGGTCAGCGGCTGGATCTGGCGGATCCAACCGGTCTCAGCTTTCAGGCTGCTCTTGCCGTATTCGTAGAGCGCCACCTGCACTTCCGGTGCAACGCCATCCTGACGGGCTTTGATGAATTCATTGCAGATCTTCCAAAGCTGGCTTTTGGCCTGTTCAATGAGGCCTTCCATGCTGCCGCTGGTGTCGAGCAGAATGGCGATTTGCACCAGCGGTTTCTTTGCCTCCTTCGCGGAAGCTGACGTGACTGGCTCTTTCGCCAGGGCGAGGTTGACTAGGGCGCCGGCCGCGAGGGCGGCGAACAGTTTGACGAATGATGTTCTAGTTTTCATGCGAGGACTTGGTTGAAGTTATTAATTATTGGTGTCGTATATCTCGTAAAGCGTGTCATCCAAAACGAATTGCACGTTCTGACCGAGCGCCAGCCACGGCAAGGCGCGCGACTCCTTCGCGGCGAAGGCGAAGTATTCCTTGGAGTTGAATTCGATGCGCTGGCGTTTGGCATTTTTGAGTTTCTGCACCGCTTCGTCCACCCATTGCCGGTCGTTCTGATAAAAGTTTTTCCCCGCGATGAACTGGCCCTGCTGCGAGAGTTGCACCAGACGGACTTTGGAATCGGGTGCGGGGGTCGCCGTGACCGCCGGCACGCCGCCGCGGGCAAACGACCCGTCGATGCCGAGCGCGCGATTGGCTTCGACGCTGGCGGATTCCGCGACCACGGCCGGCGCGGCGGCGTTCTTCAGCTCATAGCCGTAGCGCGCGCCGGAGACCGCCTTGCCGCCGTCTCTTTCCCGTTTGAACGAATCCCAGTTCGCCGCCGCGTCTTTGCGTGCCAGGGAATCCGCGGAGAGCTTCGGCAACGACTGCATCGCCAGCGGAACGTTGCGGCGCGCTTCATCCTCGACGATGAGGTAGGCCGTGTAGGGAGTTACGATGCCGTATTTGCGCGCCAGGTCGGTCACTTCATCGCGCAGTTCGCCGTTCTCGCCGTGCAGCCGGATTTCATCCAGCAAATAACCCACGCGCCGCGTAGCCCAGAGGCGGGGGATAAATTCCTGATCCTCGGCGGACCGCGGGAAGTTCACTTCATAGGTGAACTTGCGCGGCACGCCGTTGACCGTGCCTTCCAGAATGATCGCGGAATCGCCCCGGCCAGAGTAACGGCCCACCAACACGAGCTGGTCGCCACGGAACAAATCCGGCAAGGGTGCGGGATAAAGCTTCGTCACCCGCACGTCACCGGTGAATTTGAGCGTCGGATTCGCCAGCACCGGGTCTTTGATCTTGGCGAAGAACGTCGAGACTTTCACCTCGAGGTCTTCCTCCGGCAACACGTATTGGCTGAAGGCGCGCGTGTCCTCGGTGATCTTGTCGAGCAGATGCGTGTTTACGTCCGTGCCGATGCCAAAGCAGAAGATACGCGTCCGGTTTTCGTTCCGGCGTGTGACATTCTTGACGATCTGTTCCTCGTCCGTCGTGCCGATGGTGGGGCGACCGTCGGTGAGGAAAATGATGACAAACGGCCGGTCATTGTTGGTAGGGACGCGTTCCACCGAGTCCCCATCTTTCTCAGAGGAGTTAGGGGCGCGGTGGAACGCGCCCCTACCAGTCCTCAACGTCAGAGCCTGCTTCAGCGCATCGTCGATTGCCGTCCCGCCGATGGGTTTGAGACCTTTGATGAAATCCTCCGCCTGATCACGATTGCGGGCATTCGCTTCGACGAGTTTATCGAACAAGGGTTCAACCTCCGTCGAGAAGCGGATGATCTCGAACCGGTCGCCATCATTGAGATTCTCCACGCAGAACGAAAGCGCCTTCTTCGCCTGCTCCAGCTTTTTTCCGGCCATGGAGCCGGACGTGTCGAGGACGAACGCCACGTCCTTGGGCACGAGCTTTTTGTCCTTCGCATTCACACCCGGTGACACGAGCAGCATGAAATAGCCGTCGTCGCCACTGGTTTTGTGCGCGAGGAGATTGACACCCAGTTCATCCTTTTCCGGCGCGAAATAAAGCGTGAAGTCCGTGTCCGGCTGCACGTCATTGGCCTCGAAGCCCACGGTGGCGCGAGTCGCTCCGTGGCGTTTGATTTCGACCGCGTGACTGGGCGAATAGATGGACTTGAGCGGCCGGTCGTTTTGCAATTCAACCTTGAGACTCACGTTCTTGATCGGCTTGGCGGAAAATTTTTCCGTGTTCATCGGATACACGTAGCTCACCAGCCCGGCCTCCGCCTTGAGCACCTGCGTGTAGGAAAGCTTGATGCGCTTCTTGCTGTTCGGCTCGATGGGAAAGATGCGCACCTTGAACACATCGCGGTCGGCGTATTCGAGCAGCGCGGGGTCTTTGAGCTTCCGCACGATGTCCTCGTAAATCGCGCGCGCCTTCGCAGCGGGCAATAACTCGGCCTCGACCATTTTGCCACCGATATCCATGGTGAACTTTTCAATCTGCGCGCCTTTGGGGATGGGAAACAGATACGTGCCTTCGAGTTGTTGCGGGTTGGGATTGAAAAACTCCTGATCTACTGAGGTGGTGGCGATCTGGCCGTCAATCTTCACATTGACGTGGTGATAGACCACCTCCAACGGGGCGTAAGGCCGAGGCGCGGGGGGCAAAGGGCCCGGATGCCAAATGGGCGGAATGGGATGCGGCGGGCGCGGGCCGGGCAGCCAATGCGCCTCACTGACGATGATCAGTCCATCCGCGCGACACTGGGGAGCCAGCAGAGAGACCCCTGCCAAAACCAGCCAAGCCGAGAAAACGATAATCCGTTTCATGCTAGGTTGGACGGAGGCGGCTGAGAAATGCTCCCGGCGGAGATTCGAGAAGACTTTCAGCAGTCCAGGCGTCGGCGGAACCACCAAGAAGGCATTCCTCTAGCCACAAAAAGCGCAACGAGATCGAAACGAACTGACTTTGTCCGACGAAAGAAAGATTTGCCCGGGAGATGAGCCGGGAAAGATGCTATAGCTCGATCCTTCCCGGAGTTTCGCGGATCCATGGCCTTTTTGTGGCAATTCAACTTCCAATCGCAGACCGACGGGAATCCGGGCGATGAGGTTTCCAACGCCCGGACAGGTCCTTGCCTAACCCCCGTCGGCCAGTTGAAACAAGAAAGGCGGGAAGTGAGAACCACTCCACGCCTTGAGAAAGTCGAATACGGCGAATCCACCCGGGTCCTATTGCAGCCGCCAGGTGATGCGCGCCTTGTTCA
>JANOHH010001145.1:0-1432 GCA_031406395.1 Verrucomicrobiota bacterium
TCCGGATTATTCCAACGGTTATCCGTCACGGTGCCGCGATGAACCGCGTTTCCGTTTCCGTCTTTTGGAGACATGGGAGGACGAACCTCGTCCGGTACCAGCCGTGGCCGACCCCGCCCGGGTTCGTGGTCGAGTAGATGCGCGGTCGCCAGTTCGGTTTGCTCGTGCGGCAACACGTCGTGATGTCCTGGTATTTGCGCGCCGTCAGTGTCGTGGCCTCCTCGATCCCGATCACGTCGTACTCCAGCCCGAGGTAGGCATCAATGTCCTTCTCGTTCTGGAAATGCCCGGCAATGATTCGCGAGCCGTTGTTGAACGATAGGATGCCGCGGAACGCCGAGAACTCGTGACCCAGCTTCCCGAACAGGCGGCGGCGCAGATCCTCGAAGTGTTCCAGGTTCGCCTTGCCGACCTTCCGGAGCAGCAGACATTTCAGTCCCGGCACGCGCTGACAATCATCCGCCCCCATCTGCGCCAGCAACCAATGCGACTTGCCGCCACCGCGCGCGCCACCGTAGCCGATGGCCGTCGGCCCGTCGGCGCGATCACACTGGCGCGCAGCGGCGCTGGCCACCAGTTGCCGCTCCTGCAACACCACGTCGGCCAGTTGAAACCGGTCCATCTGCTCCTTCGGACAGCCGGCCCGGCGCCCGACCAGAAAATAGCGTTCCCAGGGTGTCATAGAGTTTTCTCCGGTAGCGCGGGCACGGCCTCGACGTCAACCATGACCGGTGGCGCTGCCACCTCGCCGGGCAGCGGCTCGCCGTAAATCTTCTCCAGCGCCACCGTGACCTCGACCCGCATCGTCGGCAACTCATCGCCCTTGCGTCGCTCCCCGTCCGTGCCCAGTCCCGTCGCCAGCCGCCCGAGCTTGCTGGCGATTTCCAGCATCCGCGCGATGTCGGCGAGGTTCGCGTAAACCTTCTCGCGCTCCATGTAAGCCGCCAGTCCCTTTCTCGCGGCGGCGATGGCCGCCTCGTGCAGCGACCATTCCGTCTCCCGAAGCTGTTGCTCCCGCGCCTCCCACTGCGGCCCTTTCGCCCGCGCCGCGGCCTCGACCGCCTCGCGCTCGACGATGGCCAGGTGTGCGCCGTAGGCCGCCACGCGCTGTGTCCAGCCGAACTTGGCCGACCACCGGCGGATCAGCTGTTCACTCTTGGCCAACTTCATTGCCACCGCAGCGGTGGACCGCTCCGACCCAAGGCTCAAGTACAAGCTGAACGCGGCAAACGCCTTGGCAGACTCCCGCGGCTGTTGTTCAAACGCGAGCGGCATGTTTCATCCTCTCTTTCACTTCGGCCAAGGTTTCGGCTACGGTCAGCCGTTCGCCATCCGGCTTCCACCAGTGATAACGCTCCGGCGAATCAAACGGGATCCGCAGCGTCCCATCAGCGGTCAGGAAAGGCAGCCGTTCCCCAGCGGCAGCTGGCGG
>JANOHH010001164.1:0-15085 GCA_031406395.1 Verrucomicrobiota bacterium
ACGGCTATCCGAGGGAGCCGGAGGCGCCGCCTACCTGAACTCGCCGGTCTTCTGGAAGTGGATGAGCGCGTCCATCATTTCGCCCTGTATCTTCGCGGCGCTTTCGTCGGCGCTGATCGACGCCACATAGGCGCCAGCCCCCACCCGACAGTGTTCATCAACCCGGCCGCCGTGGCGCGCGAGCGGGGCGGGACCACGTCGTAGAGCGAGGCGAAGATGCCGGCGTCATAGCACCCTTTACAAAGGCCGAACGCCACCATGCTCGTCAGCAACACGGCCACGCTCGTGGTCGAGCCGACGAGGAAGACAAAAGTCGCCCCCAGCAACAAGCCCCCGGCCTGCACCAGAATGCGTCCGCCCACAAAACGCTGCGCCAGTTTGTCGGCGAGCGTTCCCGCCAGCGGCACGGCGAAGGCGCTGGCCAGATGAATGAATGCCGCGCCGGACAATCCGGCCGTGGCCATTTTGAAGTCGAATTTATCCATCAGAAACTTAGGGGTCCACGTCAGGAAAATCGTGGCCACAAAATTGGCCAGCACAAACGCGAGCATCAACACCCAGGCCGTGGGCCGGCGGACCACGTCCCCCACCGCCACCAGAAATGACACCGGCGGCTCCGGCGCCGTGACGACCGCCTCGGACGCGCCCCGAGGTGGCTCGACCAAAAAACGGTAGAGGACGAGGGCCAGCACGAAACCGGCGCCGCCAAAGATGTAAAACCCATAGCGCCAGTTGTAGTGCTGCGCCAGGATGGCGGCGACCCAGGATCCCAGCACCGTACCGGCATAAACGCTGGACTGGTGAAACGACATTGCCCGCGACCGGGTCTTCGGCGAATGATAATCACTCACCAGCGACATCGAGGCGGGGAAGTAAAACGTTTCGCCCAGCCCTTCGAGTGCGCGCACCGTCACAAACTGCCACGCCTTGCCGCACCACCCCGTCGCGATGGTGATCAGGCTCCAAAACAAGCAGCCCCCAAGAATCAGATGCCGGCGGGCAACCCGGTCGCCCACGTAGCCGGCCAGAATCGCGCACGCGCCATAAACATAGCCAAAGGCCGAACCGATCTGGCCCAGTTCGGTGGCCGTGAAGCCGAACTCCTTTTGCAACGCCGGGAAGACGGAGCTGATCGCCTGGCGATCGGCATAATTGAAAAAGCAGATGAACCAGAGCATGAACACAACCCACCACTTGTAGGAGGGCGCGACCGACTGGCGGCTGGCGGCAGACGCCGCGGACTTCTTAGGGGTAATCATGCGGTGGGCGATTAGGCACCAATCAGAACGTCGGTGACAAGCCTGTTTTTCTAAATACCAACTTGGGCGACGTTTAGGCTGTGTCCACTTGTTCGGCGCACGCAAGTTTACAATTCAACTTGATTAAGCCGCGGGCGACCGCGTTGCGCCACCCATCGGTCTGAGCGGCGCTTGAAAGCAAAGCCAAAAAATGGCTTGACTCAAATCGGGTCATAGGTAGGGTGATTATACCTTTGAGAAAATCATGACCGTGAGTTTGCGGCGTCATGTCAGAGCCGGTTAGAAAATCAGTGAAAAACTAAAACTCCGACTACTATGATTACTATCAAAGGTGAAGGAAAAGGAACTCCCATGTCAGCCTCCGCGAGAATTTACCAGACGCTCCAGACGCCAATTTTTATGGTCGCGCTGCTCGCTGGGGTAATACCAGCGAGCCACGCGCAACTGAATTACACCGAAAATTTTGACTCCATGGGCGCCGCAGGTACGACTTTGCCGGCCAGTTGGATCGCCGGTTATCTGGGTGCGGAAAGCTCTGTGAACCGAGCCGTCATGACGCCCTACGCTGGAAACGGCTTGGCGGTTACCGCGATGCCACTGGTAGTAAGCGACGGCAGTGCTATCCCCACACCCAACGTAGGAACAGTTTTCAACCTCGGTACGACGGGAAGTGCTGACCGGGCCTTGGGCGGCTACCCGAGAACGACTCCCTCCGGCGACCAAGTCTATCAAGTCGGAGTCGTGAACAACACCGGCGGCGCTTTGGCTTCGATCCAATTGAGCTATTTCGGCGAGCAATGGCGGCAGGCCCAAGGGACATCCTCCAGCGGGCCCGAATTGCTGAGGGTTCTGGCCAGCAGCACATCCTCCATCGACGGTTTTACGTATTTTGCAGGTCTCGATTTCCTTGCCCCCAAGCAAACCACGGCAGATGCGCCGGTCGGTGGCTTGGATGGCAATGCTGCCGCCAACCGCGTATTTGTTAGCGGCACGATCACATTCGTCAGTGCCGTGCCCAACGGTGGTACATTCTACGTCCGCTGGCACGATTGGAATGACAACGGGACTTCTGACCACTTTCTAGGCATCGACGACGTGTCGATTTCTTCCGTTGTTCCCGAGCCCACTACCGCTTCCTTGTTGCTGATGGCCGTGGGGGTTCTGGTTGGCGCGCGAGCTCGGCGCCAGTAAGCCTCGCCGCATTTTCCAAAAGCGCTCAACTCAACAGCCGAACCGCCCGCTGCCTGGGGAGCCGGGCGGTTTGCTTGTACATCGGAGCTAACTCGGAACCGGTGGGGCTAAAAAAGCACGGACTCCCTACGGCAGCTCGTAATCGTGTAGGACGAGTTTGCCGCGGGCGCGTTCGGAGCCAACTCCAAGCTGCCGCCCCACGTCGTCGGCCAGATCAGCACGAGTCGATTGGCAGAATTGCAGCGCGCTAGCGTCGGCAGCGGCACGTTGGTTCGTGATCAGGTCGTAGTATCCCGTCACCGCCGGGCAGCAAGTCGCACAGTGACTCAAATCGCATGGTCTTGCCGAGACGGCCGGACACGCACCAGAAGCGGACTGTTAAGATGACCACGGCACCTCAAAGCGCAGCAAGCTGTAAACCTTCCAATCCGCTGGACAGGCCGCCGTCCCGTTTTATCCTCCCAGCGTGCTGATCGCCTTCCACAAGCCCTACGGCGTGCTTTCGCAGTTCACGACGGATGGTTCACCAAATCGTCCGCTCGCCGAATTTGGGTTTCCGAAGAATGTTTATCCGATCGGTCGCCTCGACGCGGACTCCGAGGGTCTGTTGCTCTTGAGCGATGAACCGGCATGGAACGCCCGCCTCCTCGAACCGCGCCACGCCCACGAGCGTGAATACTGGGTGCAGGTCGAACGCATTCCCACAGCGGAAACGCTGATGAAACTCGCGAGCGGCGTGTTGATTCAAGGACGCAAGACATTGCCTGGTCGTGCGTGGCGGCTGGAACCGCAGCCGCAAGCCCTCCCTGCCCCCGCAGCGGCGTTTCGGCAGAACGCCGCTGAGTTATCGGCACAAGATTCCAGCTTTCTGCCGAAAGCTGCAACGCCCCAAATCCCACCCCGCAATCCGCCCATCCGCTTCCGCAAGCGCGTGCCCGATTTTTGGATCGGCTTGGAATTGATCGAAGGCAAGAATCGTCAAGTGCGGCGTATGACCGCCACGATCGGTCATCCGACACTGCGCCTGCTGCGGGTACGGATCGGCAGGCTCCGCCTCGGTAGTTTACCCCCCGGACAATGGAAGATTCTGACACCGACGGAGCGGGAGTTGGCTGCGGGTGAATGAAGGCGAAACCAACCGAGCGCAATTTCCCAGCTCCCTCGACCAACACGCGGATTTGACAACTGATTCGTTTCAGCTAATTCTTCCGCCATGAAGACTATCGCATTACTCGGTTCGCTGATTCTTATGACTACCATCGCCGCCCACGCGGAATCCATCTACGACCTCAAGCTCAAGGACATTGACGGCAAAGACACCGCGTTGAGCGCTTACAAAGGCAAGGTGCTGCTGATCGTCAACGTCGCCTCCAAGTGCGGCTACACCAAACAATACGCCGGCCTCGAAGCCATCCAGCAGAAATTCCAAAAGCAGGGTTTCACCGTGCTGGGCTTTCCCTGCAATCAGTTCGGCGGGCAGGAGCCGGGCAGCAACGAGGAGATCAAGCAGTTCTGCTCCAGCAAATTCAACGTCACCTTTCCGCTGTTCAACAAGATTGACGTGAACGGCGGCCAACGATCGACCCTCTACACCGCACTGGCTGGCAAGGACTCGCCGTTCCCCGGCGACATCAAGTGGAACTTCGGCAAATTCCTCATCGGGAAGGATGGTAAAATTCTCAAGCGCTTTGGATCCGGCGATGCGCCCGAATCCCCAGAAGTTTTGGCTGCCATCGAAGCCGCGCTCGCAGCGAAGTAGAAGTCAATGCGGCTGGCTAGTTTCGACTGCGTCCAGCCGGGAAAATTGGATTGCGGACAAGCCGGTTTGGCCTGTCCGCACTCCCAACCGAAATATCAATACTCCCGCTTGGTAATGATGCCGGGTTGTGGCCTTGGATACCTGCCATTGGCATCGGGGAGCACAGGGGCCGGCGAGTTCATCGTGAAATTCTCTATGCCCGGGGCCATTTCGAACTCGCAGTTAAGCATCTCGTCATAGGTAACCTCCTGGCCGGTATGCGCAGCCATACGGCCCATGGAGGTCACCGTGCTGACAATTACCCCGCGCTCGACTTCGTTGTAGGGCTTATCGTTGCGGATGGCGTCCATCAGATCGTTCCACTCATTTTGGTACCAATCCTCCTCACCCTTGGGTGTTTGTGATGTCCAGACGCGATCTGAACTCTTCGGCATCTGGCCTTTGAAGATGGTGGAAGGCCCCCCGCAATCGCCGGTCTTGGAGACGATCGCACTACCTTTGGTGCCGTGGATGTAACTCGAGAAATTATCGTAGCAGCCCGTAATGCAGCGCCCGTCAAAATAAAACTTAGTGCCGTCGGGGAAGGTGTATTCCACGGAGTAAGTGTCGAAATTTTGATCCACGTAGGGAATACCTTCGGGGCTTTTGCGATACTCCCGGCCACCCAACGCCTGCGCCTTGACCGGCCACGCGTTCTTCATCCAGCTCAGGTGATCAATAATGTGGATGTAGAAGTCACTGTAGTTACCGCCGCTGGCCCAAATGAAACTGTGAAAGCGCTGGATCTGATACATCAGATCGCTAATGCCCGCCGGCTTGGGCACCGAATTGAAATACGCCGCCGGCCCGTGCATGCGGTAGCCCCGGGCCAGGATGATGTCGCCGATTTCACCATTGTGGACACGCTCGGCGAGTTGTTCCAAATGACGGGCATGGCGCGAGTTCAAACCGACGCCGACTTTGAGATTCTTGGCCTTGGCGGCTTCGGCGAGTTTTAGCATCCGCCGGCTGCTCGGACCATCCGGCGTCAACGGTTTTTCCATGAAGACATTCAAGCCCTTTTCAATGGCATACGTGAAATGCACCCAGCGAAACGCACAGGGTGTCGTGAGAATCACAATATCTCCGGGCTTGAGACAGTCCATCGCCTTCATGTAGGCGTCGAAACCGAGAAACCTCCGGTCGGACGACACGTCGACTTTCTCTGCAAAATGTTGCTTGATGGCACTGTACTTCGATTCGAGCCGCTCCGGAAACACGTCGGCCATGGCGACCAACTTCGTGCCCCCGCCCTTGACCGACAGCGCGTTTCCCGCGGCATCCGTGCCTCGTCCGCCGCACCCGACTAGAGCCACTTGAATAGTGTCATTACCCGCCGCGTGAACGTGCGGCAACGCGACGCCGGCCAGGGCTGAGGCCGCGGCGAACGTGCTGGTTTGCTTTATGAATTCACGACGCGAGGTCGGGGGAGGAATTTGTTTCATGGGTAAAATTTTCCGCCGGACGGCACTATCTGTCAACGACAAAAACCATCAGGAATTCCCGCCGGTACAAGCCGGCACCAACTCCTGGACCTACCCCAGCCGTCGTCAGCGAAATACTCGCGGCTTGCCTTGGACGCGCGGCCAAATCTACTGTAATCAGAAATATGGAAAATGTTGTCATCATCGGATCGGGCTGTGCGGGCTGGACGGCGGCGCTCTACACCGCCCGGGCCAACCTCAAACCACTCGTCATCACGGGCGAACAGCCCGGCGGTTTGCTCACCACCACCAGCATCGTTGAAAATTTCCCCGGCTTCCCCGAGGGCGTGGACGGCTATGAACTCATGACCCGGATGCAGCAACAGGCCGAGCGATTTGGAACGCGTGCCAAACTCGGCAGCCTGGTCCAGGCAGTGGATTTCTCCAAACGACCGTTTGTTTTGACGATCGATGGGGAACGGACGGAAACGCAGGCTGTCATCATCGCCACGGGCGCAAGTCATCGGCATCTCGGCTTGGAAAGCGAAGACCTCCTGGAAAAGAAAGGCGTCACCTACTGCGCAACCTGTGATGGTGCGCTGCCGATGTTCCGCAACCAGCCGCTCGTTGTCGTAGGAGGGGGCGATTCCGCATGTGAAGAGGCGACGTTTCTCACGCGCTTTGCATCGCTGGTGTATCTCATTCACCGCCGCGATTCGCTGCGCGCCTCAAAAATCATGGCCGAGCGCACGCTGGCAAACCCGAAGATCAAAATGGTGTGGGACTCGGCCGTCACGGAAGTGTTCGACGTGACGCAGGACAAGGTCACCGGTGTCCGCGTCAAGCAGCTCAAGACCAGTGCGGAACAGATAATTGATTGCGCGGGATTGTTCGTGGCTATCGGCCATGTGCCGAACACCCAGATCTTCAAACCCTTTATCCACACAGACGAGAATGGCTACATCCTCCGCACGGAAGGTGCGGCGACCAATGTGCCGGGCGTATTCGTGGCCGGCGATTGCTCGGATCACGTTTATCGCCAGGCCATCACAGCGGCGGGTATGGGTTGCGCGGCCGCCATCGAGGTGGAGCGCTTCCTGGCTGCGCAAAACGCATGACCCGCGCCATTTTCCGCACCGGTCGCGGCGGGTTGCCGCAACTCGAAATCACCACGGCCTGGAGCAGGGCGGAGATCTGTTTCCACGGCGCCCACATCACGCATTTCCAAAAACACGATGAACCGCCGTTGCTGTTTCTGAGCGAGCAAAGCCGGTTTGAATCCGGCGTGCCGATTCGCGGTGGCATCCCGATCATCTTCCCGTGGTTTGGCAAACCAGCGGACAAGCCAGGGCAACATGGCTTTGTTCGCAATCGTTCCTGGACTTTGAAAGAAATCACAACCTCGGACACCGGAATCCTCACCGCGCAGCTACTTTTGCCGCCGTGCCCGGAACTCGGTGATGGCGAAATCGCCGTCGAATATTCCGTGACCATCAGCGATACGTTGAGCGCCGAGTTATTCGTAACGAACAACTCGGCACGCGCGTTTGGCTTTGAGAATTGTCTGCACACCTATTTTACCGTCGGCGACATCAGCGCGCTTCAGGTCGTGGGGTTGCAAGGCGTGGACTACCTCGACAGTTTGGATGGCCACCAACGCAAGACCGAGGCGACCTACGCCATCCGCTTTGCGGGCGAAGTGGATCGAACCTACCTCAATACCTCGCATTCGGTGGAAATTCACGATTCCGCCTTCCGCCGGGTCATCCGTGTTGAAAAAACCGGCTCGGCTTCGACCGTGGTTTGGAATCCGTGGATCGCCAAGGCGAAAGCCATGCCCGACTTCGGCAACGAGGAATATCTGCGGATGGTTTGTGTGGAATCCGGCAACGTCGCGGAAAATCAAATCACCCTCACACCCGGCGAAACCGCGGCGTTGAGAGTGAAACTTAGCAGCGAATCGTCCTCGTAGCCCATCTCCCCAGCTCGCACAACAAAAAGGCGAGGCCGAAGCCTCGCCTAGAAATGTTTATTGCCGTGCTTACTTCGCCGGGGCCAAAACCTTAGCTGTCTTCTCCTTCACGAGCGTCGCACCCTTGCCGAGGCGCTTGCGGAGGTAGGTGAGCTTGGCGCGGCGCACCGAGCCGTGGCGCTCCACTTCGACCTTGTCCACCCGTGGGGAGTGCAGCGGGAAAATGCGCTCTACGCCTTCGCCATAGCTGATGCGGCGGACGGCGAACGTCTCGTTCAGCCCGCGACCACGCTTGCCGATGACGACGCCGGAGAAAATCTGAATTCGCTCCTTGTCGCCTTCGACGACTTTCGTATGGACGCGAACGCTGTCGCCGACGTTAAACTTGGCTTCGTCTTTGCGAAACTGTTCCGATTGAATTTTATCCAATAATGCCTGGTTCATAATTATTTCCTGTTAAATCAAATCTGGTCTGCGTTCTTTCGTCCGCAACTTCGCCTGCGCCAACCGCCAACTCGCGATCTCCGCGTGGTTGCCGGACACCAATATGTCGGGGACTTTCATCCCATGAAACTCCGCCGGCCGCGTGTATTGCGGATACTCCAGCAACCCGTGGCTGAACGATTCTTCCAGCGCGCTCGCATCGTCACCCAACACCCCGGGCAACAGCCGCGTCACCGAGTCAATCACCACCATCGCGGGCAGCGCGCCGTTCGTCAGCACATAATCCCCGATGGACAATTCATCGTGCGCCAGCGATTCCCGAATGCGCTCGTCAAAACCTTCGTAGTGACCCGTCACTAACAACAGGTGCTTCTGCAGCGCCAGCTCGCGAGCGATGCTTTGATCAAACTTGCGCCCCGACGGCGAAAGCAAAATCACCCGCGTATTTTCACGCGCCAAACTTTCCACCGCCTCGAAAATCGGCTCCGGCTTCAACAACATCCCGGGACCGCCACCAAAGGGCCGGTCATCCACGGTCTTATGCCGGTCGTGCGTCCAGTCGCGCAACTGGTGTAACGCCAAATCCAACAACCCCGCCGAGCGCGCCCGCTTGATGATGCTCTCATCCAGCGGTCCGGCGAACATCGCCGGGAACAAAGTTAGGACGTCAATCTTCACAAATGCAAAATTAAAAACTACTAGTTCAAAAGGTCAGCGGACCGCATCGCTTTCCATTTTCACTCTTAATTTTGCATCATCGACGGTCCTCAACAATTTCCACCGAACAACGTAAACCCTTTTTCGCACTACCCGCCAGCAACAGAGAACGAATCGCGTTGATCGTTTGTCCCTGCCGGCCAATGATTTTGCCCACGTCCTGCGGATCCAATCGCAGTTCGTAGATCGTCGTCCCTTCGCGTGCCACCGGCGTGACCGACACCGCCTCAGTGTTTTGCACGAGACCTTTGACGACGTATTCGAGAAAGGCCTGCATGACCCAAGACAAATTAAGCAGCCGCGGCCGCCTTGCTGGCTTTCTTGATAAAGCTGGCGACCGTGTCGCTCGGCTTAGCGCCCTGGCTCATCCAGTACTTCACGCGTTCGAGGTCCACCTTGACATTGTCGGCCTTCTGGCGCGGATGATAGGTGCCGATTTCTTCAATGAACTTGCCGTCACGCGGACTGCGGCCATCGGCCACAACAATACGAAACACCGGAGCGTTCTTCGCCCCAATGCGCTTCATGCGGATTTTAACTGCCATAAATTAATATTTTCTTTCCATCACGGTCGAAATGTCTGCGTTGACAAACCATCCCACCGATTTCCAAAAAGGAGCGCAGAGATTAGCCATGCTCCGGAGATGTGGCAAGTCCTGTTTTAGGTTAAATGCGTCCTCGATCCCAGCTCGGCATTTCACGAGCCCCTTATTTGCGGCGTTTCGAGGTGAACGTCTTGGTTTCGTGTTCGGTTTTCTGAACGAGAATCCCCTCCAAGCCTGGCTGGGATTCCAACAGTGCCAGACCGCGTTTCAAGCCCAGGACGCTGACCGCCGTGGCAAAAGCGTCGGTGTCCGTCGCACGGCGACCAATCACGGTGACCTGCAACCGCTCCGTCAGTCCGACCCCGGTGTGTGGGTCAACGATATGCGAGTAACGCCGGCCTCCGATCTCGACAAACTGCTCGGCATCGCCCGAGGTGGAAACCGCTGCGTTGTTAAGGAACAAAATGCGCGCGGGCTCTCCATTGGTGGCGTCCAACTTACCCACCGCCACCCGCCAATTCCGTTTGCCGGGAGGAGGATCGCCCACGGCAATATCGCCGCTTGCGGCCACGAGCGCGCACGATAGACCCAGCGATCGCAAAACTGACAGCGCCTGGTCGGCGGCGTAGCCTTTCGCGATCCCGCCCAAGTCGAGCTGCATTTCTGGCACGGTGAGTGTGACAGTTTGAGTTGCTGGATCGAGTTTAAGCTTCTGCCAACCGACCGCCCTCCGCACCCGGGCGAGTGCTTCCGGCGCCGGCAGGGTCTCCGTGCGGCGGGCCCGGCGCCACTGCCGCACGACCGGCCCGATCGTGACATCAAAAGCTCCGTCCGAAAGCTCCGCGACGCGCTGCGATTTTTGGAGAATATCAAACAGCTCATCACTTACCCGGATCGGTTCTCCGACCGGATTCCGACTGAGCAACATCAATTCACTCTCCGGATCGTAGTCGGTCATGATTTGGTTGAGCGCGGCGATTCTTGCAAACGCGGCATCGGCGCCAACCCGGGCCGCCAGTTCACCCCGTGCATAAAGGGTGATCGTGAACAAGGTGCCCATGTGCGGTTGTTTGAACTCGAAGCGCTGCCAGCCTTCCGTACCCGGCGTCGAACGACAACCGGACAGCCAGATCATCGCGCCCACCAAAGCGCAAGTGATGCAGCAACCGAACATTTTTCTTCGCTGTGCAACTGGTTTCATCTTGGTTTAGCTTGGCCTCGCGGCCTGTCGGAAGCCAGCGTGAAGGTTTGACGGCCCGCGCGCTTCTGCCAAGCTGACTGCGCCACATGAAACCAAAACTCCGCATGCTCCTACTGGCCCTCGTGGCTTTGGTCGCGCTCGCTGGCTTTGCCGTGCTCCTTTTTACGGTGGGCAAACCTGCACCGCTACCGCCGTTGCCCAACCCGAACGGCTACGATGATTTTACCAGAGCGGGGCAAATGCGGGCCGGGCAACTCGACGACTACCGCACGGCGACAGAGGAAGAGTTGCGCGCTTATGTGATGACAAACACCGCCGTACTGGCACAGGTGCGCATCGGCTTGAGCCGGGAATGTCGCGTGCCATTGGATTTGGCTCTGACAAATTCCGCCAACCTGCCAAAATTACGCCCCCTCGCCTTACTTCTAACCGCCGAAGGCCGCTTGGCGGAAGTGGAACACCGTCCCGCTGATGCCGTCCGCAGCTACGTTGACGCCATCCGACTAGGAAACGAAACCGGTCGCGGCGGGTTCTTGATTCACCGTCTTGTGGGCATCGCCCAAGAAACCATCGGATATAATCCGCTGGTCAAGTTTTTACCCGCACTAGATTGCGAACAGATGCGTCCGCTCATCGCAGACTTGGAGGCGGTGGACGCCAATGGGGTCACTTGGGAAGACGTCCAGCAGAGTGAAAGACTGTTTGTTCGCCATGCCCTCCAACAAACCTTCAATCCGATCAGGCACGTCGAGAGTTGGTTGCAAAATCGCCAAACCTTGAAAACGGCCAAAGCCCAGCACAACTTTACAGTCGCCCGCCGTCGCCTCGTGCTCACAGAACTTGCCCTGCGCTGTTATCAAGCGGAACAAGGCCATCCGCCGGAGCAATCCGAACAACTCGTGCCAAAATATCTTAAGCGCGTTTCAACCGATCCGTTCAGCGGGCAATCGCTCATCTACCGCGCACAAGGCACGAACTGGCTGCTCTACAGCGTCGGCCCAGATGGGGTGGATGATGGCGGCAAACCTGTTGGTCGCACGCTGCCAGCCACAAGCGCAACTGGCGATTTGTTCTTCGACTCGCCTTGATGAAACGGACAAGCGGTTCGACTGACGCCGCGCCCCCGCTACTCGCCGCGATACACCGCCCGCGCCGTGCACGTCTCCGCCACCACTACTTCCGTGAGCAACGGCAACTTCGGCTTGAGTTTTCGCCAGATCCAAACCGCGATTTCCTCGCTGGTGGGATTCTCGAGCCCAACCACCTCGTTGAGGTAGCGGTGATCCAGCTTTTCCCATAGGGGCTTGAAGGCCGCAGTCAGATCCGCGTAATCCATGAGCCACCCGAGCTTTGGGTCACACTCGCCGACCACCACGATCTCCACCTTGAAGCTGTGCCCGTGCAACCGGCGGCACTTGTGCGTCTTCGGCAGGTGCGGCAAAAGATGCGCCGCCTCAAACTGAAATGATTTTCGCAGTTCCATTTTCATGATTCATGATCCGTCCAAGTCACCAGATCGCCAAGCGCGGGCCGGCCATCATGCCGCCACGTCAACGGCGGATTCTGCATCTGGCCCAGCGGGCAAACCCGCGTCACGCCCCAGCGCGCCAGCGTCGTGGTAATCGCTTGCGTCTCCTCTTCCAAGGCGGCGAGGCCAACCGTGGAAACTTTGCCGCGCACTGGATCGGCGTTTTGCAGCACACCCTTCAAGTCCGCCACGGCCTTGACATAAATAAACCGATGCAGACAGGACACAGCGAAGCGCGCGTCCGCTTCATACACCACTGTCCAAGCCGTTGACCGTTTACTCTGCCACAACTGCGTTTCCGGCGAATGCGCGGCGCGGATTTCGTAAATCCCCCGCCGGGATGCAATGCCCGCGGCCACCTCAAGCGAAACCTCACCCCGCGGCTCGATCAATTCGCGGCGTTCCATTTCCTCGGCGAGCAACTGTGCAAAATGCTCCGGCGCGCAATCCCCACCCCGCTGCACGTAAATTACATGCGGCGAAAGACAGCCGAGTTGATTCCACGCCGCCGCATCGGCTGCCGCCGCCGCCGCGATTTTCTTTGCGCCGTGACCGAACAACGCTTCGCCTGTCACGTATCCAAAACTCACCCGATGCCCGTGGCCAAGAAAACGCGTCCGTGCCGGCAGTCTTGCGCGGATGGAAGCAAGCGTTTCGTCGCTACCGGTGGCCGTAACGCAATCTGCTGCGGTGAACAACTCGTTCTCCAATGCGGTGTGGCCGCCATGCCACTCAGCGACCTCCAAACAGGCGCCGAGCTTGTGATCCGCATCGTATATGGAGTGGGCGAACAGCTTCGGCAAGAACGACGCGCCGCTCCCGCACTTCACAAACTGCGCCGAGCGGGTGAGCAACCCCAGCACGAGACTCATCAGCGTCGGGTTTGGAATGTTTCCCGCCGCGATGTGGACGAGAAACTCGGGCCCGGTCGCCATGGCGGCCCGGGAACGCTTCTCTTCACCCGGCGTGGCGGCCAGTTCATCCAAGCGCTTCACATCGCCGAGTTCCTGCACGAGCAGAGCCCGCAGATTTTCCCGCGTGAGCTGGCCGAAGAACTGATCCAGTCCGCGCTCCAAAGTGGGCCGCCCAAAACCTGTTTTGTCCGGCCCTTGAGCGAGCGCGAGTTTACGAAACGGGTTGTCCGCCTGCAGCCAACCGTCCGCGACCTTGGCAACCAACCTCACTATTTGTTCGGTCGTCCGGGGAGCGAGGTATTGTTCGCGATTGCGCTTCAGCGTCACACACGCTTCGGCCAGCATCGTCGGCGAGAGCGGGGTCTCGGCCGGCAGATCGGCGATAAAATAGTTCGGCAGGTTCATTTGGGTGCGACGCCGTCACCAGCGTCCAGATGCTCCCGTTTGCGAATGGCATGCAGGCACGGCAAACCGAGCAGCGACAGCAAAATCATTCCTGCCAGAATGCCATAGATTGTGAAATAACTCGCCGGTTCGCGGGCCGCCCCACCCATGCGCCGCACCGCCTCGCCAACGATCCAATGCGAGAGATTGCCGAGCAGTCCCCCCACCGTGATGAACAACCCGAACACCCGCCCACGCACCCCGTCCGGCACTGATTGCATCAGCGCCGCCTCCACCATGGGATAGCTCGACATGAAGAAAAAACCGTAGGTGAGGAACAGGGGAATCGCCCAAGCCGCCGGCACATGGGGAAACGCCGCCACGAGCACAACGGCGATCAATAGCACCGACGCCGTCCAGCGCTTTCGCCCCCGATCGCTCAGATGACCGAACAATGGATTGCTTACGGCACTCGCCAGAAAAATCCCGCTCAAGGCCAGCCCCGCATGCCGTGCGTCGTAACCATGGGATTGTTGCAGGAACAGCGACCCAAGACTCCCCATGGCGGATCCAGCGAAATCGCGCAAGCTGAACGCCAATGCCCCCGTCAGGAACAACAACCACAGCAGCGGCGTCGGGAAAAGTTTCTCTGACGAGCGTACCGCACTCGCTCGCGCCGGCCCGGGTTGGTCGTCATCCGCCAGCCAGGCAAATAGGATCGCGGCGAGGATGCCGAGGACGCCCAACTCCAGCACCGGACGGCGCCAGGCCGCTGCACCCAGCAAGGGCTCCAACATTGTTGCCCGCCAACCCGCGTAGATGGGCCCGAGAAAAAAGCCAATGCTTGCGCCAATGCCAACCAAACCGAGCGCCCGCCCCGTCCCGACCGGATAAAGCCGAGCTACCATCGCCGTTGCCGCCGGGTGAAAGAAACTTCCCCCCAAACCCGCGACGATCATTGCGGTCAGCGCGCAGGCGTAGTTAGGCGCAAAAGCCAGCGCCACGAAGCCCAGCGCATTGATGAGCAGACCAAGGCCTAGCAGTTTTTTCCGGCTAACCCGGTCGGCTAGCACCCCCATCGCGTAACTCGGCAGGAAGTAGGCGATCATCTGCACCGTGACCAGCGCCGTCGCCTGCGCCACGCTGGCGAATTTGAAATCACGCTGAATGAGGAGATAGAGCGGCAGCAGCGCGACGTTATAGACATGGGTGAAAGCATGCAATGCCCCCATGAGCCAGAGCGAACGGGTTTTGTGCTGGGCGTGGGCGCTCATTTCTCCTTTGGCAACGGCAATTCTGCCAGTCGCGTTTTGATCTCCTCATAAAGCCTCGTTGTCCAAGGTGGCAGTTTCACACCTTGGGGCACCGTCTTGCCGGCGCGGAAATCCACCGGCGTAAGAACGACAGCGATTTTCTTTAAGCCCGTATCCGCAGCTAGCACGAACAAGTCTTCCGCCGCCTCGTCGCCCATAGCCAGGCAGCCAATAGAAACTGCTTTGCCATGAATCATGATGTCGCCACCGAGCTTCATGCGTTGTTCCCTGCGCGCCTGCTCGCGATCAAACGCATTCGGATAGTTTACTCGCAAGGACAAGTGATAGCTGCTGTTCGGATTCAACAGTTCAATGGCGTAAAGCCCTTCCGGCACCTGCCGATCCCCCTCGCGCAATTTCGGTCCGGCCACCCCGCTCGCCGCAAGAACTGGATA
>JANOHH010001177.1:0-3765 GCA_031406395.1 Verrucomicrobiota bacterium
CGCGTCAATGGGATTGTCGGCAACGATGCCCGTGATGTTTACCCGTTTATCGAAGTCGCCGGTAACACTCTCGTAGGCGAACGTCAGGCCATCGCCGGTGTTGTTAGTAGTCAGTAAATCAGGAAAAAGAGGATCCGGGACATTGAAACCCATGTTGGGAAAGAACGGTCTGCCATCGCTGGTGATGGTGAACGCTCCGCCCCCGCCAAGTGTGTAAGTTCCAGCGGTCCCTGGAGGCACCTCTGGCGGAAAAATATCCACCTTTGTAAGCGCAGCCCAAACTGAGGGCGTGACGGTCAGGAGGGCGGCGGCAAGACAGGCCGCCAATCGTTTCGTTGTAATGAATCTCATAATTCCGTTCGGTTGAGTTTTTTGGTTTAGTTGACTTTGCTGTGCGCGAACTTTTGCAAAAAAAGCTGCGGTAGTCAACAAAAAAATGGAAAAACTTTTCGCAAAGTGCTTTTCGGCCCCGCTGGCTCACCGTTTCACCCCTGGGATGCCACATTCCGTCCCTATTTTCTATTTGTCTGAAGCAGCGTCATCATAATTGCTCTGCCATTGGCTGTCCGCCCTCCAACGAAGCATTTTTTAGTCGAATTATTCGCCCTTGAACCTCATAAGCCCGCATTTCTCCAACAGGGTTGCGACCACGTTTTCGCTCACGCCAAGCTTGGGTGCGCCGCGCAAAAGGTCGGAAACCCTGGCGGGGTACCACGGGTGACGAGTCGAGTCAGAGAGACCGGCAACATCAAAGGGTTCGATGGCTTCGCGAATGTGCCGGCCCAAGCTCTGGGCTCGTGCGGCGGAGAGGGGTTGATTGGCCAGAGCGCAAATTCCCTCGAGTTGCCTGGAGAAAACAGGGTGTCGGCACAACAGGAAGGCATCCGCCAACTGGGGTTTCCGCAAGCGTCGGGCGGTTTCCGAAAAACTGGCGGCGGCGAAATAGAGCAGACTTAGCTCCTGGAACCGTTCAAACCGATCCATTGTGGCATAAAGCGCTCCCACGAGCCGGGCGGTCGTCTGCAGTTCGAGCGTGGTCAACTGCGCGTAATCCTGCAGTCCCGGCTGGAAGGAAGGCAGTTGCCAATGCGATTGCAACAGGCGGCCGATGCGACCGACGCCGAGGAGGGTCAAAGGAAACCCGGTGGAAAGCAGCGGATCAACCACGCCCGCAGCGGAAGGAAGGAGCGCCCAGTTTCGGCCGGCGACCACTCCGCTTTGGAAAGCCAGGCGCGGTTGGTGAATAAAAGGAACGACGGCCCGGGCCAGGCCAAATACTTCCGCCAGCGATGGCAAACGTTGCAAGAGTTTCTGCCAGGCCGACGCGCCCGACGACAAATCCAGAGCGTTCGCCAAGGGGTCGGTGGCTGCGATTCCGGCACTGGTCAACCCGTTGTTGAACTTCAACACCCACACCCATCCGCCGGCAAAAACATGATGCACGGCCGCCTGTTCCGGCGGGTACGGCGGCGTCCCGACCCCAGCCTGAAACGAATCCGGCAGCGGGCCGACCTCGGCAAAGTGCGAAAACAGCGCCTGCGTCGGGGGCAGCGTGGCAAACTGCTTCTCGGGCAAGCCCAACGCTCGATGCAAAAATCCGCGTGGCCCAGTGGCATCAATGACAAAATCAGCGGTGAGGTCAATGGACTCTCCACCTCGGTTACCCGTCAGCTGCATTCCGTCCGCTTCCTCCCGGGCGTTGGTGAGTTCAACTTCGTCCCAATACGTCACGCCCAACGCTTGCGCCTGCTGGACCAGATAGTGGTCGAAATCCGGCCGGTACCAATGGGTGTCGGCACTTTCTTCCTGTGGGCTGGCGCCGACCAGGAGTTGCCGCTGGCGGTCGGGGTCGGGCCGGAACGGTTGGTCGAGTTCGTGATGGTAAAAAGTGAAGCCGCGTTTGAGGCCGCAAGCGAGGTGAGGCGTTTTTTCCTGCCACGTCCCCCATTTGCAGAGCGGCAGGACGAACGGCAGATCATAATCGTTGGCCAAATCTTCGAGCAGCAGATTCGTCAATGGCGTTGTGGACTCCCCGATCACGAACCGCGGATGCCGCCCCCGCTCCAGCAAGGCGGTGGACAGACCGAGCCGATGCGCAATCATGGCGATGAGGGCGCCGGCAAAACCGGAGCCAACGACCACAATTTGAAAGTGCTGCCGGTTCACATCAGGTAGGGCTGTCGCGCTGCGACGAGCCCGGGCCGGGCCGGGCCGGAACGATTGCTGTGGTTGGTGCATCCTCGCCAAACCGTTGCGCCGCTGCACGCGGCGCTGGTCGTCGCAGCGCGACGACCCTACCCCGATCCAGTTGGGTTTGACTTGGGTTCATAATCCTCCGCAAACCGGACAGTCAATGGCTGGTTGGATTTGTTGAGTCAGGTTCATGGCGTGCAGCCGCTGCCGGCGTTTTTCCAGGCAAGCGGAGCAGGAAGAGAAAGGTTCAAGATTCCAAGTGTCGGCAAAAACTCTTCCTTGGCGTAAATTCACAGCGAGCTCCAAAGCTCTTTCCAAGGTGGCGAGCCGGGGGGGTGTAAACTCGCCAGTTTGCATCAACCGATCCATGGCCCCGTTACCGGGCCGGGTAGGGATGAGCGAAACCACCGCAGCGCCGCAGGCGAAGGCGAACTCGGCCGATTTCACTGCCCACTCCAAACCTTCCGCTTCGCTCATGAACGGCGGCTTCACCAAGACAAACGCTCTGATCGCAATTCCCGCTTGACTCAAAAAATCCGCCGCTTGGGCGAAGTGGGTCAGTTCAAATTTCTTGTTCAAGCGCGGTAGAATTTCTGGGTGTACCGTTTCCAGTCCCATCGCCACTTCCAAGGAACCGGAAAGCAGGTCCCGGAATCTCAATGCTTTTTCGCCCACGAGCCGTGGGTGCGCTTCAACCACGATGTGGTCGGCGAACGAAACTGCGGCGGCAATGGCCGGGTAATCCGCGAACGGAATAGCGGCGGGGTCAAAAAAACTGCCGCTGTTGTAGAGCTTGATGTGTGCAGGCCGAGAACCGAGTTGTGCGAGGGCGTATTTAATCTGCCGGGGAATTGCCCCCACCGGAACCGTCTCCGTCACGGTGTGCTGCCACAGATCGCACATCAGACAACGCCAGGGGCACTCCTTGTTCGTGAGCAGGATGTCGGCAGAATCAACAACGCGCCCGAGACCGGACCGCTCCTCTTCCAAAAAGAAGCCATGAGGCTTAAGGGGATCGACCGCCGCGCGGCGCGGCGGTCGCTGCGCCACAATCCAAGCCGTCGTGACCGAGGAATTCAAAATCAAAAATTCAAAGTTAAGAATCCACCCCAGGGCGTCCGCCTGCTTCTTCCATCGCCCGCATCAGGCATAAAGCCCGAGGAACTGTTTCCGGTATTCGGGATCGTTTCCGGAAAGCCGCTGCCGCAGCCGTGCCACCGGAACGGCGCCGTGTTGAAAACGACGTTTCGGAAAAGTCGGCATTGCGAACCCGGTAATGGCCTTTACGCCGCGCCCGACGATTTCGCCCTTCAGTTGATACAGCTTTTCTACGGAATAATCGGTGAGCGCGGTGAACGGAATCCCTTCGGCTTGCTCGATGACCGCCGGGCGCGTGAACGGGCTGAAACCTTCGAACTGCAAATGATGAGCCGGGGCATAGGTGCGCGTGTAGGAACGGCTCAATCCACCAGAATAAGTCAGCGAATGTTTGATCGTGCCCAAGCCCCAACCCTCCTGGTAAAGCAGACGATTGTTCACCACGCTATTGATCGTCAGTTCGGGATTCTCCTC
>JANOHH010001190.1:0-4765 GCA_031406395.1 Verrucomicrobiota bacterium
CCCGGATGGTCGCCGAGTGTCCGCGCAGTTTTTCATAATTGCTGAACGCGAACGGCGCCACGTTGCCGCGGCTGTGACAATTCACGCAGTGCGACACGATCAACGGCGCGACGGCGCGGGTATAATCCACGGGCGGGCTGGACTTGGCCAACGCATCGGCAAACGTGACGGCGCAGCCTTTGAATTCCGTGCGGGCTTGCGGCACCGGCTTGCCCGCGAGAAAAGCCGCGAGCGCTTCGGCCAGAAATCGCTGCCTGGCGGCCGGTTTTTGCTGGCCGTAGGCGAGCCGGTCATCCAACGCCCCGCGATAAATAATCCGCCAGGTCGCCGTGTCGATGGCGATTGCTTCTGCGGTGCGGTTGATCGAAAGCGCGCGGGCCACTCCTTGGGCGGGATCGAGCAGGATCGGAAAATCGATTCCGAACTCGCGCGCCTCCTCGGCTACTTCGGCCCGCTGGTCGTCCGCGTTGACGTCGAGCAAGGCAAAGACCACCCCGCGCGGCCCGAATTGTTCGCGGAGCTGCTTCAATTCCGGTACGGAGTGGCGGACGATCGGACATCCGTTGCCCGCCACGAACAGCACGACCACCCGATGCGCCTTTTGCCGGTAGAGTTCGTGCGAAACCCCGGTGTGATCCAAAAGTCGGAAATTGGGGACCGCGTCCGTCGCCGGGGGGACGACCGGGCTGGCGGTTGGCGCCGCCGCCAACGTCCGCGTAAGCAGCTGCCACAGGGCAAATATAGCGAGCCAATGTTTCATCATGATCGATTACTCCAGACATAACGCCAGCCACCGCACCGTGGTTACAAGCCAAGGAGAATCTTGCCACCGCGCCTCCGCAAGGGAATGATGCCCGCGTGTAACCTGCGGGACCGACCCGGCGTTACTAGGATGTTGCAATGTCACCTCCACTCAATTGCGCATGACGGCCACGGACGGCGACCTGCTGCGGCAGGTGGAACGCGCACGCCTAGGCGATCCGGAAGCGTCCCGGTTGCTGGTGGAGGCGCTTTATCCGCAGGTGATCCGCATCGTGCGCAGCCATCTCCCCGTCCGCGCGGCGGAGGAAGACCTAGCGCAGGAGATTTTCGTGAAACTCTTCACGCGGCTCGATCAATACCAGGAACGCAGCGGCGTGCCCTTCGAACACTGGGTGTCGCGGCTGGCGGTGCGCACCTGCCTGGATGCGTTGCGGGCGGAACGGCGCCGACCCGAATTGCGCTGGAGCGACCTGCCGGAGGAGCAGTCCGCGTGGCTGGAGTTCATGCTGGTGGACGAAGCCGCGCGGCCCGACACTGCGCCGGCCTCCGCCCGGGAGCTTTTGGAAAAACTCCTGTCGCAATTGCCGCCGGACGACCGATTGGTCATCAGCCTGATGGATTTGGAGGAGAAGTCCGTGAAGGAAATCGCCGCGCTCACCGGCTGGAACATTTCATTGATCAAAGTGCGCGCCTTCCGGGCCCGTCGGAAACTGCGAAAGCTGGCCGAAACCTTCAAGAAAGAGAATCCCCCTGAACGACTTTGACACGAAATGGCAGACGGGCGCGGCGCGCGCGCGGCAAGCGTCCCCCCGCGACGAGCAGCCACCCTTCGGATTCGCCACCCGCGTGGTGGCGCAGGCAATGCAACCGGGAGCGGCGCCGGTGGACTTCGCCTGGGACCGCGTGTTGGCCCGGTTGCTGGCGGGCGCGGTGGCAGTCCTGCTGGTCTGCGCGGCAGTGGAGTTGCCGCATTTTCGGAATACTCAACCGCTGAAGCCGGGGATTGAGAATACGGTGGCGCAACTGGTCTGGTCGCTATGAACCCGCTCCGCTCCGGGAAAACCGGCCTGTGCCTCCTCGGCATCATCGTGGCGACCTCGTTGTCCGGTGGCCTGATCGGCCACCTCATCGCGCGCCGGCAACTCGACGCCCGCAACAATCCGGAGAACTGGAACGAGCATGTGGCCCGGGAGTTCGAGCGTCTGGTCAAGCCCACGCCCGAACAAGGCGCCCGCATTCAGGCCCACCTCGACCGCGCGGTGCGCGAGCTGCAAGCCATCCGGCTGGAAACCATCGCGCGCAGCACCAACGTCATCGGCCGGCTCATCGTCGAAGTGGAAAAGGAGTTGACCCCCGCGCAACAGCAGGCCTTCGAGGCGATGAAACCCAAGCCGGCGGATCTCACGCTGGACTTGCTCAATGTCGAGTCTAAGACCGGCGGCAAACCCTGACGAACTGCGCAACAATCCGCGCAGCTCCGAAGCCCGATCGCACCCACCCTGCTAGCCAGCCTCGGGCTCCGCTCGGCCGGAGCCCGCCGGCCCACCGGGACAATGATTCCTGCCCTGCTGCTGCAAGTTCGCCGACGGGGGGTGACCACGCGGTAGAAACGGCTGTGAGCGACGGCGTTGAGGAGGCTTGCTACGCTGGTGCGATTCAAGGCAAGTGAAGCTGCACCTTCGCTCGGGTCCAGTTCCGTCCACGACGGCGCGCGCCTCGGAAGAGACGCGCGCCGCTGTTTTAGGAGCTTGCAATGGCAAACTCTTCACAAGGTTTCTGGTGGTTTCCGGAAGTCAGTCCTGAATTGGCAGGCTTGGCCAGCCCACAGGTTCACCAGCCAAACCCGCCCGAGTTCTCTGCCTCTCAATACCCACGTTTTCCGCCACGTCCATGATGATCACTACCATCATCGTCGTCACCATGGTCATCGTCGTGGTCATCGTCCTCGTGGTCGTGGCCTTTGGCGCCGGTGAGGAAGTGCTGCCGGCCGACGTTGCGGGCGATCTGCTTGAAGTGTTTGGCGGACTGCGTCATCGTCGTGCGGTAGTGGAGGCCACCCCAAACGCGGGCGTCCTCGACGTCGGCGACGATCTCGTCGAGGCTCTGGTAGGTTCGCGTCGTGCCAACAACCGTGCTGGAGATCGCGATCGGCACATGCTTCGTTCCGAAATAATTGCGGAGCGCCTCGGTCACGGCGGCCGTGAAACATGCGTGGCCGGACGGATACTCCGGGTGGTTGCCGGTGACGAGAGGCAACCAGGTCGTGTCCGGCAACGTGGCCGGGTTTCCGTCGGTGTCGGCCCGCTGGATCGCGTGGTTCGGGCGCCAGAAGTAGTAGTAGTACTTCGCCTCCCAGCAGGCAATCATCGTGTCCGCGATCGAGACATGCACGTATCCCAACAGTCTGGCGGACTCGCGCAGGTCGAGGCCTTGGGCGTTCACAAGTCCGCGCAGAGCGCGGCTGTACTGGACGAACGTCTGGTCGGTGTAGAAGCGGACCGTCTCGGTCTGCTCCGCTGTCCGGGTGGTGCTGTCCACGCGACCGATCTCCTGCACCTCGGCCACGTCTCGCGCGTAGCGCCTGCTGCTCAACTCGAGCGGGCCGCCGGGTCGATAGTCGGACGGCGAGCCATACGTGAACGGGCGCACGAACGGCAGCTTGGTGTCGACCGGCGGTGTCGCCGCGATCGGCTCGAAGACGCCCGGGCCCGGCGTTGGCTGGACGTACGGAACGACGTCGTCGAAGTGATCGCCGGTCCGCATCGCGAGCATGCCGGCGGCCGCGGCCGCGCCGACGGCCTTGCCGCCGTCCTTGGCGGGCCCGTTGGGGATCAACGCCATGTAGGCGTCGTAGGCGATCTGGACGGTCGTCGCCTGACCCGGGACGCGGGCGGTGAGGACGTCCCTGGCGGCCTGCGCGACCGCGGCGTCGGCCGACGCATCCGGAGGCGAGGTGACACCCGTGGCAAACGGGGCGAGCCCTCCCTCGATTGCGGCGACGGCGTCATACATGGCCCCATGCACCATGCCGGCGAGCACGCTGCTGCTGGCGGGTGGACGACCGACGGCGATCACCCCTTCCGCGATGCCGCTCCAGTGGACGACGGCATTCTCGGCTGCCGCTGCTGGCGTTCCCGTCAACCCAAGGGCCAGGACCACGGCGAGCATGAGCGTCGCCGCGAGACCGATTCTGGTCTGCTTGCGTTTTGCGAGTGGTTTTTTGTCGATCAATGTGTTTGGTGATTTCATCGTGTTCCTTTTATTGTTTTTTTGTTTTTGTTTTTCAGGCGACGAGCGCCTGGTTTGTGGTGTCACAAGTCCAAGGCGTTTTCCGCCGCCCAATCACGCCACGAGTTTTGAAAGTATTTTCGGGGATGACAAAGCGGTGAAATCTCAATGCCTGCCCACTGCTACTGTCGGGCGCGGTAGAATCCAGCGGGAGAGGGCGGATTGGTATCTTGAAACTGGGCAGAACCATTCGTGCCAATCAGCAAAGCGCTGAGATTCGTCCAGGGACCGGTAAGCTCCAGGGCCCGCTCGATGGCCCAGGTGGAATTCGGAGCAGCCGACAACGTCAGATTCACCTTGGGCGGGATGGTTGACAGCCGTTGGATTGCGATTTCAGGCCGCCAAACATATTTCACGGTCGCGAAATCAGAGGAAAAAAGCCCATCCGAAGCGCCGGTGACATAAACCGCGCCGTCTGAACCGATGGCGAGAGACGACTTGGTTTGAGGCGAGTCGTAGCCGTTGCCTGGTCCATTGTAGCGGTTGGTCCACAGCGGCACGCCCGCGCCCGAATACGCAATCGTCACGTAATCGTAATCAGAATAGGGCCAGCTGCCAGCCGATCTTCCCGTCACAACCACGTTGCCGCTGCCGTCCACCGCCACGGCACTGGCTTTGTCATCGCCGTTGCCTGGTCCATTGTAGCGGTTGGTCCAAAGCGCTACGCCTGCGCCCGAATACGCAATCGTCGCGTAATCGCCTCCTGAGGACCCCG
>JANOHH010001202.1:0-1512 GCA_031406395.1 Verrucomicrobiota bacterium
TCCAGCCGGTTCGTCTTTACGTCGCATAATGAAGAAGTTTTTCGCACTTACGGCGGCGCTGCTCACGCTTCCCTTTCCCACCCTGGCCGTGGAACAACGGCCCAACATCGTCTTCATTCTGGCTGATGACTACGGCCTGGACGGCGTGGGAAGTTACGGCTCGGTCCGGTTCAAAGGCCGGACGCCCAACCTTGATCGGCTGGCGCAGTCCGGCATCCGCTTCGAGAACGCCTATTGCACGCCGCTGTGCGGCCCGACGCGCTGCCTGCTCAACACCGGACGCTATGGCTTCCGCACCGGCGGCACTTCGAATCAAAACGCCGGGCAGCCCAAGGCCGCCGAGGAACCGGCGCTGGCGCGCACGCTCCAGTCCGCCGGTTATTCCACCGGCATGGCCGGCAAGTGGCGGCAGGTCGGGGGTTCGCCGGGCGACTGGGGGTTTGGCGAGTTCATCACCGATCCGACCGCCGGCGGCTGGTATTGGAAAGACAGTTACACCCGGAACGGCAAGCTCGTGCAAACGGATCGGGAGGTTTACAATCCGGATGTGTGCCTCGATTTCGCGAAGGACTTCTTCCGCCGCCACCGGGACGAGCCGTTTTACTTCTACTTCCCGACGCATCTGGTGCACGCGCCAATTCTGAAAACTCCCGACTCGAAGAGCGGCGGCAATCTCTACGATGACAACGTCGCCTACCTCGACAAGCAAGTCGGCCAACTCGTCGCCGAACTGGAGCAGCTCGGCCTGCGGGAGAAAACGCTCATCCTCTTTTCCGGCGACAACGGCACGGCCAAACAATCCGGCAGCCTCGGCGGCCGCCAGGTCAACGGCCACAAAGGCACGATGCTGGAAGGCGGCGCGCATGTGCCGCTGATCGCCAACTGGAAAGGCGTCACCCCGGGCGGCAAAGTGCTGAAGGACCTCGTGGATTTCAGCGATCTCTTCCCGACTTTCGTTGAACTGGCCGGCACGACCCTGCCGGCAGGCGTAAAGTTCGATGGTCGCAGCTTTGCGCCGCAGTTGCGCGGCCAGACCGGCCATCCGCGCGATTGGATCTACGTCCAGCTCGGTGCGAAATGGTATGCGCGCAACGCCGGTTGGAAGCTCAATCAGAGCGGCGAGTTGTTCGACCTTAGCGATGCGCCATTCGTAGAAAAAACAGTCGCCGCCGCCGACCAAAGCGAAGCTGCAAAAGCCGCGCGCCAGCAATTGCAGGCTGCACTCGATGAGTTAAACCCCGCCGCCGGCAAAAACTCGTCCGGTGACCAGGGCAAAGCTGGCAAGAAAGCGAAGCGCCCGATCAAGCGTCAGAAGCCTGCGGCGAACCTTTGACCCAGTTTGCTCGCAGAAGCTGGTCGGTTCGTCAACGCGCCGTCGGCCCTTGTGGAATCAGGCTGCTCCCGGTCGGCACTTACCGCCGTTGTATTTCCGGCAGCCGCGGGTGGCGGGCGAGTGACCAGAACCGAACAGGCGATCTCCTTCAGCAAGCGCTCGACTGTGGAGCCAAGCAG
>JANOHH010000115.1:0-1201 GCA_031406395.1 Verrucomicrobiota bacterium
GGGCAAAGAACAGTGCCGGGGAACGCACAGGTTCAACGAGCGGAACGCGCACTTCGCCTTCGCCTTGAACCCACAGTTCCAAAATGGCGCCGCCCGGGACACGACGATTCGCCGGGACGGGCGCCCAGCCGATGGTGGCGAAGGGTTGATCGGCGAACCGGTGCTCGCGTCCATCCACCGTAATGGCGGCGCAATCGTAACCGCTGAAAGCAACCAGCCGTTTTTCGGTGTCGAGGCGGAAGGCGACGATTAGTCGGCCTCGGTAGTTGACGCGGTGGCCGTTGACGGCGAGATCACGCAATTCGAGCGCGTCGGTCGGCAGCGGATTTTGTTGGATGATTTCCGCGTCGCGCTTTTTGTCGCGATGGTAGCCGCCCGGCCAGGACTCGACATGGCTGCGGTAGTGCATGGCGATGGCGGTCGCGCCATTGGGAAAGCGGGTTGCCAGCCACGGCGTCGTGCGGGAGACCACGCTGGGGTTGTCGTTCGTCGCGAGACCCGCGCGGGCTGCCGGATAGCTGCCGAGGACTTTTAGAATTTCAAACCAGGTCCGCACTTCGTAGCCGAGCGACGCGCTTTGGTCGTCGCGCGGGCGGAAGCCGAGATAAGTCACCGACCCGGCGTCGCCGACTTTGCGATGCAGGCCGACCGTGCGCCCGTAGGCCTGCGCGACCACTTCGACGCCGTCTGCCGCATCTACAGGATAAATCCAATCTACGATGAAGTCAGTCAGGATGGTTTGCTCGGGCACGGCTGCCAGTGGCCCGGCGAACTCGGCGCGGGCGCCGGCGGCAATCAACCCCTGCTGCGCCACATCGTAACGTTTAACGCCGCAAAGCGTTTGCCACCGGGCGCGCACGTCGGCACCGGCGAGATCGAAGCGGGGCAGCGGACCGGACCAGATCAGGCGCCCACCGCGCGCGACGAATTGTTCGAGGAAGGCGATCAAGCCGGCGGGCGGCAGCGGTTCGAAGAGCGCGGCGAGCGTCGAGAAGGTGCGGCCCGCCATGGTGATGGTGCCGTTGTCGTTCACGCGGCCGTACTGGAGCAACTTCTCCGGCGTGACGTAGTTGGCGTAACCGTATTGCACCATCCACGAACCGAAGCGTTCATCGGCGGCGACGAGCGAGATCGGATAAAGCATCAGCACCTCAATATCGCGATGGACGCCTTCGGTTACGGCCATGAACTGCGGCCGGCC
>JANOHH010001236.1:0-2861 GCA_031406395.1 Verrucomicrobiota bacterium
TGAGGAAGCTCAGGCGCATCTGGCCGGGTTCGGTCTGGCTGGCAAACTCCGCCATGCGCTCATAAATCCGGGCTTCGAGCCGTTTGAGTTCGCGGTAGGCAAGGTAGAGGAAGTTGCCGCAGCCGCACGCCGGATCCAGCACGCGGAACTGGTGGAGCCGGTGCAGGAGTTCGCGCAACCGCTTGAGGGTCCGCGCGCCTTCAATCTGTTCGCGCCACGGCGCGACAATGGTCGGGCCGACGATCTTCATGATGTCGGACGGGTGGGTGAACTCGGCGCCGAAGGCGTGGCGCGCCTGATCGCCCATCGAGTGTTGAAAGAGCGTGCCGAAAACTTCGGGCTGCACTTTTGACCAGTTAAACCGGGCGGCTTTGCGGAGCAGCACGAGTTCAAGGTCGTGAATTTCCAGCCGGGCCGGTTCGCGGAACAGTCCGCCGTTGAAATAGTTCACGCCCTTGAAACGCCCGCCGGCCTTGGGCGGGTTGGTGTTCATGGCCTCGAACAAGCCGCCGATGAGATCGTAGGCGCTGGCGGGTGTGCTGCAATCCTCCAGAACTTGCGTGACAAAATACTTGGGCAGCAGATCAATGTCCTCGGCAAAGAGCGCGACGAGCATTTGCAGGATGAAGCGCTGCGCCATCGGTTGCGGCACGCCGCGCTGGACGAGTTTGCGGAAGCAGTCGGCGAGACAATCCGCCGCCTCACTCGTGACCTTTTCGCGGTCGTTGTCGAACGTGGGCTTGGGCGAACCGGGCGCGAGAAACGCCAGCAAGCCCCAGCGCTCCGGCAGATCTTTCAGCGCGACGATGTCTTTGGGCGTGTCGAGATCGGTGTCGAAGTCGTAGACGCGAAACTCGTCGAAGTTGCAGAGCACGACGTAACGCGGACGGTTGGGCACCAGGCGCGTCCAGTAATCGAACGCCTGGCGGTAATGTTTCTGAAGATTCTCGCCGCGCTTTTTCATTTCCACGAGCACGACGGGTTTCCAGACGAGGTCGGCGAAGCTGGTGCCGTTGCCGTCGGTCTTGCTTACACGCATCTCGAGCGTGGCGCCGGCTTCCTTGAGTCCGCCCACATGCCCGAAGGCTTGGAAGAGATGATCGAGAAAGATTTGGGCCTCACCTTTTTCGTCACCGGTGATGTGTTTGGCGCACCACGCGGTAAATTCGGCGAGTTGATCCCGGCTCGGCATGGCGGGGTTGTACACGAAGACCGCTGGCGCAGCAATGTTACGTTGTGGCGCCGTCAGGGGATTGGATTAATTCGGCCTTTTCCCAAGAAGCTGGTCGGGGGGGCTGGTCCGCCGAACCGACGACTGCTTGGGGGCGAAGCTGGGGCGGGGCGGCAGTACGGCTGGCCTTTGCTTCGCAGCCGCCCTGACGCCACGCGCCAGCGCAGGGGGAAGTGGGGCGGCGCGCGGTTGACTGAACAAGGCGTTACTTGGATTCGAGATAACGCGAACCGTCGGGATTGATGGCGTAGGTGAGCCGTGCGCCGCTCATCATGATCGAAGTTTCCAGATGTAATCGCCCATAGCGCGGCGGATTGCCAAACTTGACGTAGTAGTCCTTGCTCACGTTCGTCGCCCAGTTGGTTTGTCCCGCCTGGAAGTTGAACTCGACGATAGACTGGTAGCCTTTCTCTGGGGCTTCAAACGCAAACTCGTCGTTCTGTTCAACGAAACCACCGCCGGGGATTTCCAGACGGAACGCCCATTCCGTCGCCTGCTTCCAAGTTTCGTACGGCGGTTTGGTCTGGCTGATCGTCATCGGTCCCTGTCCAGCCTTCCGCTCAAGCATGTCCACCTGCACCGGCTTGCCATCAAGCGGAACGGTGACGCCAAAATAATCCTTCACGCCATACTGCGAGGTGATCAAATCCGCGCCGGGGCCGCGCTTTCGTAAATGAAAAACAACCGGGTTAAACTTGTCGGGAGAGAAAATCTCAATCAGAGGATCGCCGAACTCGAAGCTTTGCCGAGTACTTGCTGTTGGATAGTATCCTGCCTTGCTGACAGTCACAGATAAGCCCTTCCCCTTTTTATCCACAAGCGAAAATAGTCCTTGGGCATCGCTGGTCGTCTGGCTTTTGGAACTGTGCATGTAGGCAAATGGAGTGAACGACTCGCCTGTGAAATTGGTCGTCTCTTCTTCCGGCGGTAGGCCGTTCCAAGTAAAATCTACAGTGGCGGTCGCGACGGGCTGCTCATTTTCATCAAGCACCTTGCCGAAAAAATTGATCGGCGCTGACAACTGTGCCTTCCAGTTCCGCTCAATTTCCCTGTTTCGAGTCGTCTGTGCAGCGATGGCCTTTCGCCCGTACGCCTCCAACTCGGCATCCGACATAGGCTGGCCCGGTTGGTTTGTCGGCCTTTGGGCCTGTTGAGGCTGCTTTGCCTCTGGTCGTTTTGACTGCGGCGGCGGCACTTGCTGTTCAGCTTCGACGGGCGCGTTGTCAGCCGATTCGATTGGGCGCGTCGCTTTGTTCGGCGAAAGCCACCACCACAGACAAGCGCCAACGAGGACGATTCCAACCAGAATGAGACGTTGCTTTTTCATGGCTGAGATTCGTCAATTTTTTCCAGCAACGTGGAGTAAAACGCTCGCACCTGTTGGATGCTTCTCGTGTACTGGCCGCTGTGATCTGCGGCTGTGTCCCCAAAATCGAATCGAACGTGCATATCAACCTCTGTTCCATCAATGACCCCTTGCACTCCCGGTTGCGCACCGACGGCGTATGAACGCGGTCGCGCACAAAAGCCCATGATTTCTCTCGGGTCCGTTATCAGCGTGCTGGGGAACAAATAGGGCTGAACACCTGGCGCGATGTAATAGCCCAAAGTGACCTCCGGTTTCTGGAGA
>JANOHH010001240.1:0-5949 GCA_031406395.1 Verrucomicrobiota bacterium
CACCACCACCTTGACCCCCACCCCCACCTCCACCCCCACCCCCACCGCCCGTGGTGCCCCCGGTAACACTAACCCGCGGAATGATCAACGCACTGCCGCTTTGGCCATTGGCTCCCCCGCTGCTGCTGCTCCCACCGCCACCGCCACCGCCACCGCCACCGCCACCGCCACCGCTACCGCTCGAACCCGTCTGAATGTCGCCAAAACTCGTACCCCCAACTCCCTGCAACCCCTGCATGAAAGTGTTCGGGTCAACATTGAAAGTTCGCATGGCCAGCGGGGTCACTTCCTGGCCTTTGAGTGACACCACCACCGCATAATCTTCAATGGAAAACCGCAAGGGTTTTTCTGCCACTCTTTCCACGGCATTGAGGATATCCCCCAACAGGACATCGAGCAACGGGGGATTGAGTTTGATGGAAATGGCGCCCACGTCCACCGACTCGGTCGGCGGCGCGGCCACCGCGAGACCGGTAGCTGGATCAACGGCCACTGGGGCACCGGCCGCCGGGGCTGGGGCGTTCGGATTGATGATGAAATTGATACCTTTCTTTTCGGGATCTCGTTTGCGGGCTTCATCGTTCAGAAGGCGAATCACTTCACTGAGCGGCAAACCGTCGTATTGAACCGTGTCGAACTTGATGGTATTGAGCTTGTGAATGATGCCCTGACGGCCCGCCTTGCCCGTCCAAGTCAGGTTGGTGCGATTATACGGATTGGGCACGGGTAGTTTGGCCCCCTTGGTGGGTCGCTCCCAAGCATCCGCCACTTCGAGCATGGCTTTCCGACTGTCTTCCATCTGCCGGTTTTGCGCGATCTTGTAGCGGTTTTCCTTGACGATCTGCTTGTAATAGTAAGCCCCGCTATTCGCCGGATCAATTTTAAGCGCCGCATCCAACTTGGCCTCGGCCTCGTCCAGCCGGCCCGCCTCCAACAGCACGCGCCCATCTTGCAAGAGAATGTTCGCGTCCACGATTTCCTTTTTGGCGGCGGCGACCTGCTCCAAGGCGGCGGGTGACGGATCGAGTCCGCGGCGCTCAGCAAGGGTTCGATTATTGACGGCTTGGGCCGCGAGGGCCGCGGCATTCTCGGGATCCACTTTGAGAACCCGCGCCAGTTGCGCCTGAACTTCCAAATAATCTTGACGTTTGCGGGCTTGCGTCGCCAATTCCAACCGCACGGCCACCAAGCCTTGCACTGCCTCAGTTCCATCGGGGCCGGCTTTGGGGCCGATCTGCATGGCGAGTTCCACCGACCGGTCATAAAATTTTGCGGCATCCACCAGATCATGGCGCGCCATCGCTTCGCGGGCATCGCCAAGTTTTTGGTGGAGCGTGATCTGGTCGGCCTGGCGCCGGACCGCGACGTTGATTGCATCGTCAACGGCTGGCGACTGGGCCGGGGCGAGGGAGGTGGCCGCCAGTAGAATGACGATGCCGAAGGAGGCTGCTGCTTTTGTCATGGGTTGACTTGGTTGCTTGCTGCGAATGATTATTTTGTGGCTTCGATCACAATCGGAACCGGCGTCTTTTTTTGATTCGATTTTGCCAACACTACAAGTTCGTTCTTGGTGATGGCAACGATATTGTAATTTTCGCTGGCAAAATTCAGGGCGCCCCCCACCCGCTGGTTCGTCCACTTCTTGTTTTCGGGATCATACTTCAAATCCACGGTGTACCCATCTTCCCGCTTAAAAGGCTTTTCCTTGGTCACGCGCACCAACTCACCGGTGTCGGTCAGTTCGAGAACAAGTTCCGTCCCGCCATCGGGGGTGACCTTGACCTGTTGGAGTTGAAAGACTTCGTTTTTGTTGCCGGAGTTGACGAAGTATTGCTTCTTGCGGCGTTTCGCCGCGTCCGGCGCAGCCTCCCGTTCCACCCCGACGGTGTAGCGCGCCAGGCCGGCATCATTGGTGGAAACCGAATCGAAAGTAACGGTAAAAAACAACGGCGACTGTTTGGTGACGAGCAACGCGCGCGGCCCCACTTCGTCGCCGGTTTGAATCTTGAGCAAGCGACCATCCGGCATTTTCTGCCACAGCACCGGATTAAAAACCTTGTTCGAGGTGGCGAGATCGAGGCGAATGCCGGCTTCCAGTTGACGCAAAATCGTTACCTGTGTGGAAAAATTGAGGGGCGCCAACGCCTTGGGGGGGAGATTGATGATCGCCTCCACCTTGGAGCGCAAATCCTCCCGCTCGCCCGAGATCATGATCGGCAGCAGAGCCGCACTCACCGCCAAAATCAGCAGTACGCCACCGAGCAGGATTTTTTCGTAATGTTTCTTAAGCAAGTCCATGCGGGCTATTTGGGGGGCAGAAGCTTTACCACGTGGATGAGCATGACAACCTTGAGCTGCCGTTCTTTGACCAGCGTCTGGATCGTCGGTTTGGCTACCGGAGCCGCGAAGGCTACCGGCGCGGCGGGCGCGGGTGTCAGACCAGGCCCGAAGCGATCTTTCCCGGTCATACCATATCGACTCCGCATGGCTTGTTCCGGACTCATTTGGGGTGTGGCGGGCGCCAAGGGTGTCGAAAAAAAGACGGGCGATGCCGTTGGCTCCGCAACGGTGGAAGCCGGCGCCGGCTCCACGTTGATGCTTTTCACCAATAGCCCGTACGGCGAAGCCGCCAAACCGGAAAGCACCGAGGCCAGTTCGGGCGTGAAAGATCGAAAGGTCACTTCGTACGGTGTGACCACCGCCAGATCATTGGTTGTGGACTTTAGGTCCAAATAGTCCCCCGGCGGTCCGGCGTTGTCATCGGAGGAAACCCGCGCGCGCCGAATTCCATCCAGCGCGTTGATCCGGGCACGATTAAGAATGGTGGCGATGGCTTTGACCTCTCCCAGCTGCACGGCGAGGGTCTCCAGGCTCCCAGCGGCAAACTGCACGCGACCGAGATGGGCTTCGAAGGAAAACTTGTACTTGGGTTGGAGAATTACGCTGTTATTCGTCGCCTCCCGCTGCAATTGGTCAATGGTGAGTTGCAGGGCAGAAGAGAACTCCTTGCCCGAGACATTTGTGGAATCGGGAATGGCCGGGATCGCCGCAAAATGACTCCCGACTTTGGCAATAAAAGCCAGCAATTCCTGCTGCTGCTCCTTGGCCAGTTTTATGTTGTCCACCTTGCCGCCGCCGGGATGCGGATTGAGGGTGTTTAAGCGCTTCAACTCCTCGTAGCCAGCGTTGAGCTTCTCCCGCTCATCCGCATTGTGCTTCCAACCGGAAAAGTTGTAGAAGCCCGCTACGCCCATCAGAACCAAGGCGACCGCCGCGCTGACGACAAAAATTAGATTTCGCTTGATCCAGTCCATGTTAGAGCTTCAGAGGGCGCTTGAGCGTAAGGGTTAGTCCAAAGGTAAACGTGCCCGTCGCTTCGTCTTCCGTCACTTTCTGAGTCAACTGGGTTTCCTTGGCCTCGAAGAGTACGCTTTCGCGCAAAGCGGATTCCAGCGCGAAGGCGATCTCGGTATTGGCGGCGGCGGCATTACCCGACGCAAGCGCCTGGGTGAGGCTTACCCCCCGGCAAACGATGGTCACCGTCGCCACTTGATTGGAATTACTTGCGGGCGCGCCGGCCGCCGGAGTGGCGGACCCAGCCTCACCCATCGCCGGCCCAGGTCCCGGAAAACCACCCCCCATCCGTCCCCGCCCCGGCAACATACCATAGCGGGCCATGAAGGCAGCATTTTGCGCACTGCTACTTTGAGTCATCGTCGGCTCGGCTGGGCCACCGCCTTGCAGACTCGCGTCAAAACTGCCCGAACCCTGCGGCGTGAGTGAATTCATCGTTTCGATCCAAACGCCGGTGTCGTGGCCGAACTTGCGCCGGGTCATGTCCTCCGCCTGGATCAATGCCCCGCGCAATTCGCGGAGAATATCGGCCCAAAAAAATCTTTCTTCGAGCCACAACGATTCCTGCTCCAATTTCTCCTTGGTGCGTTTGAGTTCACCATTAACTTTCGCGAACGAATCCTCTTTCGCCTTCAATTGGTCGATCAAAGGTTGAATTTTTTCGAGTTCGTCTTTTTTGACAACCGCGAGTTTGTCGAACAAGAATCCCACCGCCAAGGCCATCAAGACCAGACTCCCAAGCGTGGCGAGAAAATAGGGCTTCTTCTGGTTGAAACTCTGCCAGCGCAAGGTGCTGTCCGGCATTAAATTCAACTCCACCGGGCAGTTGGCCATATTCCGCAGCCCCAGACCCACCACTTCACCCAGCGAATGCGCCACGCGCGCCAACTCCTCAAGGTTCACACCCGGATCAATCTGCACGCTCCGGAACGGGTTTAAGTATTCCACCGGCACATTCAGCTTTTCGGCAAAGAATTGCGCCGTATACGGCATGATGGACGCCCCGCCGGAAAGGAACAACCGCTGCGGCGCCGATCCGCCCTGCTGCCCGCGATAAAACTGCAAGGTCTGGTTGACCTGAATATGCAGCCGCGTCATGAACTGCCGCGCAATCTTGGAAATCGCCGCCTGATGTTGGTTTTCCGGCTCTTCGTACGCGCCGCCCAAACTCACAAAACCTTCGTCAACCTTGATCTTGTCCGCCTGATCGAACTTCAACTTCGCTTCATTCGCAAAATCTTGCGTGATGGAGTTTGCACCCAGGTTGATGCTGCGGGAGAAAAACTTGCCCTTCTCGAAAAAGAGCAAGTTGCTCGTCTTCGCGCCGATATCCAGCAACATCGTGCAATCTTCAAGCTCGCCGTAGTTGAAGCGAAACGCGTTGCAAATGGCCGCCGGCGAAACATCACAAATTTGCAGTTGCAATCCCACCGCCGTAGCGGTGCGGAACAAGCCCTCCACGATGTCCGACTTGATGGCCACCAGCAGCACTTCCATTTCCCCGCTGGCGCTGGTGCCGATGATTTGGTAATCCCACACCACTTCAGCGAGCGGAAACGGCACGTTCTGCTGCGCTTCGTACTGGATGATCTGCGTGACCTTGCTGGCATCCACCGGCGGCAACTTGACGAACTTGGAAAAAACGTGAAAGCCGGGCGCACAGACATTGATGGCCTTCGCCTTGATCCCTTTTTCCGCAATCGTCTCCTGCAGCGTCTTGAGGATCAGCGCCTCGCGTTTGGTTTCCTGCGAACCTTCGAGGCCCAGCGGCTTGATGGCATAATGCTTGAGCACCAACCCGCCCGCCTCGTTCACCTCGAACTCGGCCAGCTTCAGGCTGCCTGCCCCAAAATCCACCGCTAAAAATGAATTACCTTTCAGCATCGTACTACCTGGTTTCAATGCCCCTCGGCTGTTCGCAACGAGGAAGCTCGCTTGGGGTAACGTAAATCGCGGAGCCGGTCAAACAGAAAAACTTTTTTTGCGAAAACATTTTTCCCCACCGGCGGCAAAAATCGCCGGACGGCTTCTTGCCGTCATCCACTTTCCACCGTGTTTGTAAATTACCCATGGCCGAAATGCCAAAAGCAGGTCACGCGAAAAACAATTGGGCGACAACTTTCGGCGGTTCAATCTCCCGCTCACTCCAGATCCGCCGGTTTCACCCCCGGCTTGAATTTTCCAAAGCCGAAGCCGGTCGGCTGATAAGCCCCAACGTAATCCACGCCCGCTTCGGCGGGAATTTTTTCGGCCAATCCGACCGCCCAGTAACAACTATTCACCAGCAATCGCCGGAGGCCCGCGCTCTCCAAATCCGTCGCCGCACCCATCGTGGTCGCCAGAATCTTGCTGGCCTTGCCCGATTCACCCGTGTATTGGGGCAACCAGACCAGCGGCATCATCGGATGATTCTTCGGACCCGCAAGCGGGGGATCGCTGGGCTTCATGCCGCTGAGCACCTGCCCCCGGACCAGCACCGACGCGGTGGCCGGCAGATGGATCACGCCGTAAACATCCGTGGGCCCCCAAATATCCGTCACCCCGCGCAAGATGGGATGGGCCTTGAATTCGTCGTTGATAATTCCACGGGTACTC
>JANOHH010000124.1:0-1206 GCA_031406395.1 Verrucomicrobiota bacterium
TGCAATTCGCTTTTGAGTCCTTCGTCCATGAATCCGTTTTGAATCTAAAGCTGGAAGTCAAACGTTGTCAGCGCCACGTCAGTACGCCTTTCATCCACGCCCAAGCCAGGCCTTCCACCAGCAGCAAAACAAAAATCACCATCGCAATGAACGCTCCGAGGCCCAACCCCGTAAACGCTACTGCGAACGGGAGTAGAAAAATTGTTTCGACGTCGAAGATCAGGAAAATAATTCCGTAGAGATAGTATTCCGACTTGAACTGAATCCATGCATCGCCCTTCGCTTCCAAGCCGCACTCATAGGTGGCGTTCTTGTCTGGCCCCGGCTTATTTGGCGAGAATTTTCTCGCCCACAACCACGCGAGCAGAAGTGGTGTGGCGGCAAAAGCAACTGCCGCGATTGCCATCGTTACAACAAAGAGATAGGGGCTGTACTCGCCGGGCATAGTTCAATTCTGTTTGGTGTCACCCCGCCGCAGACCGACCTCGTGGGCAAGGTCGTCGAACTCGTCGTGGCTGATTTCGTGGAGTTGCTTGCCCTTGGCCTTGAGTTTCTCGTTGATCTTGATGGCCTTCTCGGTCATCTGGTCATGAGTGTCCTGTGTGCCCCCGAGGAGCGCGAAGTTGGGGCCGGTGGTGATCCGTTTGTGACCGTCAGAGTCGAGTCCGACACCGAGGAGCAATGCGCTGTGTTTTTTCTTTGAACCGGCTTTCGCCATGCGGGCAGGCTAGAGCCTGGGTTCGAATGGGTCAAAGGATTTCAATCGTGCGCGCCCCGGATCGGGATCGTTATTTGCTTGCCGTTGTCGCCGCGCCCGAGTTGTAGGAGAAAGGGCACGGCCACTTTGGCCCATTCCTCGCCAGAAGGATAATTCGCCGCCGAACCACCGAAACAAGCGCGCAACATGTCCGTGTTGATGATGCCCGGATTCAAGGCCAGCGCCGCCATGCTGGAAGGCAGTTCCTGCGCGAGCGATTGCGTCAGGCCTTCGATCGCCCACTTCGTCGCACAATACGGCGCGACTTCCGCTTCCGCTGCCCGGCCCCAGCCGGAACTGAAATTGACGATTACGCCCTGCTTGCGCTTCACCATCTCCGGAGCGAAATGCCGGATCACGTTGGCCACGCCTTTGAGGTTGGTGTCTACGACTTCGGAAAATTCCCGGGCATTGATTTCCCAGAGCCGCGCACTGGCGTTGATGACGCC
>JANOHH010001292.1:0-1242 GCA_031406395.1 Verrucomicrobiota bacterium
CCTCCACTCCATTACTCCATGCCCCGCACATGACCACCGCCGAACTCCTTGCAACCGTCCGCCGCGTGGAAGTGCGCACCAACCGCCTCGTGAACGACACGATGGTCGGTGCCTACCTCAGCCATTTCAAGGGGCGCGGCATGGACTTCGAGGAACTGCGCGAATACATACCCGGCGATGACGTGCGCGACATTGACTGGAACGTCACCAATCGCATGGGCCGGCCGTTCGTGAAGCGTTTCCGCGAGGAACGTGAACTCACGATGGTTCTCGCGCTGGACATCTCGGCCTCCTCGGCATTCGGGTCGCTGCGCCGGAGCAAGCGTGAGTTCGCCGCCGAGATCGCCGCCACGCTGGCCATCTCGGCGACGCGCAGCAGCGACAAAGTCGCGCTTTTGCTGTTCACCGATCAGGTGGAATTGTTTTTACCGCCCCGCAAAGGCCGCCGCCACATTCTCCGGGTGATCCGCGAAATGCTGGCCTACGAGCCGAAGCAACGGGGCACCAACATCCCGGCGGCCCTGGCGTTTTTGAATCATGTGATCCATCGCCGTGCGATGGTTTTTCTGCTGACCGATTTTTTGCATAGCTATGGACTACCCGTGAACGGTAGGGCGGGCAGTCCCCTGCCGGCCGCTGGTGGGGCGAGCGTCCCCGCGAGCCGGCTCGTCAGTAGCCTCGCCCCACTAGGTGAGGCTGGCGCGCACGGAGTGACGCGCCCTACCTCGGCGAGTCAGCGCGACGTGATTCAGGAATTGGGCCTTACCAACTCACGCCATGACCTCGTGTGTTTGCATCTGCATGATCCGCGGGAAAGCACCTTGCCCAATGCCGGGTTGCTGACCATTGAGGATACCGAGACGGGGGAGCTGCTGGAAATGGATTCCGCGTGCGCCAGCGTCCGCGAACGATTCGCCCGCACCAATGCCGAGCGCCTCGCGGAGCTGGATCGCGCGTTGATTCGCGCCGGGGTTGAAACCCTGCGCTTCAGCACCGCCGAACCGTTCGCCCAAACGCTGCAACGCTTTTTCGAGACCCGACGCGGGAGGCGGAGGGGATGAAGCTCGCAGGGCAAAAGGCGGAAGGCGGAAGGCAGAAGCTGCTGCGACACTTGGCCTGGGCTGGGATTAGCATCTTATGCGGTTCGCCGCTGGTCGCGTGCGCTCGATCCACCAACGACATCCCGCCGCTGCGCCCGCCGCATGCCGAAATCCCGCCCACGTTTTGGGAGCAACACACAGC
>JANOHH010001321.1:0-1294 GCA_031406395.1 Verrucomicrobiota bacterium
AGTCCGGCTCTTTTGAAATATCCATGGCTTCGGGGGCCGCGAGCTGCATGCGCGCAGCTAGCTCGTAACTGCGGATCCGCGCGTCGAGCCGGGCATCGCCCTCGCGAGTCGCCGCGTGCTCACGGTTCAATCGGGCCAGAACCTGATGGGCCGCCGTTTCGCTCTTGGCCGAAATGAATTCACCACTCTTCCCGGGGAACAGGTCGGTGATCGGATTTTCCCGTCCGGGATAAATCATCGTGCCTGCGTGCTGGCCCGGAAGAAATGCCGCATCCCAATTTTTCGGGCCGTTCGATCCGAAACCACGATGGTCCGGGAGCACGACAAACGCCGGCAGGTTTTCGTTCAGGCTGCCCAGCCCATAGCTGACCCACGAGCCCATGCCGGGGAATCCGGGCAATTGAAAGCCCGTGGCCTGCAAATAAGTCGCCTGACTATGAACGCCGGTCTTGCCGACCAGGTTGTGAATAAAGGCCATGTCGTCCACCACCGCCCCCAGATCGGAGACCACTTCGCCCAGCATCTTGCCGGATTGGCCATGGGGTTTGAACGGCCACACCGGTTTTTTCCAGGGGCCAAGACCATCCTGAAACGCCTCGACGTGTTCACCAAAATCGCTCTTTTCCCCATCGCGCTTCACCAGCTCGGGTTTGTAATCGAACAAGTCCAGATGGCTGGCCGCGCCCGACATGAACATCTGGATGACGCGCTTGGCCCGGGGCTTGTGGTGCGGCAAGGAAAGGCGCGGACCGGAATCTTCGGCGCGAGCAACCGCCGCCAGCAACCCCTCGCCACCGAGCAGGCTGGCCAGCGCAATACCGCCAAGACCGCCTCCCGAGCGCCAGAGAAATTCGCGGCGACTCTGCGCTGGCGGTGGCAGCGTCAAGCGATGAAAAGGCGAATTGTTCTTCATGCTCAGTCCACAAAAGAAAACTCGTTCAAGTTAAACAGCACCCGGCAGAAATTGATCAGTCCAAATTGCTGCGCGTATTCCGTCAGCACCGCCTGGTCTTCCGGCAACGGGGCGCGGCCAATGGCTTCCTGGTAGGCGCGCCGCACTTTGCTGGGCAGATCTCCGTCGCGTTGGTCCAATTTCGCGGCGAAGTGTTTCGACATGGTCAGCATGAGCGAGTTGTTCAACATCGCCAGGGCCTGCAGCGGCGATTGACTCTCGTTCCGCCGGCCCACCTGCATGGACGGATCAGCGCAGTCCAGCGTCGTCATGAAGGGTTGTTGCTGCGACCGCACGATGAAGCGGTAGATGGAGCGACGGTGCGACTTTGGATCATCCGGA